>DASUBK010000149.1:0-10971 GCA_035763305.1 Terriglobales bacterium
TGGTGGCCACGCACGGCCGCGGGCTGTTCGTGCTGGACAACATCACGCCCATCGAGGACTTCACCCCGCAGGTGGCGTCGAAGGACTTCTACCTCTTCCCGGTGCAGCAGGCGACCAAGTGGAAGCCGGCGCGGCGCAGCGGCGGCTTTGAGGCGGCGAGCTTCACCACGCCCAACGCGCCCGCTGGCGTAGTCATCGACTACTACCTGGCCAAGGACGTCGAGATGCCGAACCAGAACGGCGAAGGCATGGACGCTGGTCGACCTCGACCGGCAGCGGGCGAAGGAGCGCCGAGCCCGTTTGGTCCCGAAGTCGCGATGAACGCCTCCAACCGCCGCACGCCGGTGAAGTTCACCGTCACCGACAGCAACGGCCAGGTGGTGCGCGTCTTCTACGGTCCGGCCAAGGCGGGCATCAACCGCATCGTGTGGGACATGACCTACGACGGTCCGACGCGCCTGGCCATCGTTCCGCCGCGCGAGGGCAACGAGTTCCGCGGCTTCGGCGGCGGTCCGGCGGTCCTGCCCGGCCAGTACAAGATCTCGGTCAGCATCACCAACAAGGATGCGGGTACCGAGATGGCTGACATCCGTCCCGATCCGCGCGTGCCCTACAACATGGAAGCGGCCCGGGCCCAGCTCAAGTTCGCCCTGGAGGGCCGCGAGATGATGTCGGCCATGAACCAGGCGATGAACCGGCTGGAAGGGCTCAACCAGCAGATCGCCTCCATGCGGCGGCTGCTCGGCGCCGGCGAGGAAGGCGGGGCCTCGATGCAGAACGCCTCCTACCAGCCGGTGCTGCGCGAAGCGGCGCAACTGGAGCGCAAGGTGCACCAGATGCAGGAGAGCGTCTACAACATGGAAGGCCGCAACGATACCGAGGCGCGGCTGCACTACATGGCCAAGTTCTACGACCGGCTGCAGAGCGCCACCCGTTCGGGCGGCTTCGGCGCCGGCTACAACGAACCGCCCAGCCAGATGCAGATGGAGGAGTTGCAGGAGGTGCGGCAGGAACTCGACAAGACCCTGGCCTCCTACAACAACTTCATCCACACCGACGTGGCGGCGTTCAACAAGGTGGCGTCGGAGAAGGGCGCGGCCACCCTGTTCGCCGGCAACCCGATCGAGCTGAAGGGCTCGACCAGCGCCAGCGGCGGCCAGCGGTAGAAGACAGTGTGGCCCGGGTCTCTGACCCGGGCACGCGGGTCGAAGACCCGCGCCCCACAGGAATCGGACGGAGCTTCGGCTCCGTCCGTTTTTTTGTACGGTAAGAACTTAACCACAGAGGACACAGAGGACACAGAGGGATACGAGGATTGCTTCTCTCTGTGTCCCTCTATGTCCTCTGTGGTTAAGTCACTCCACTCAGAATGACATCTCGCCCGGCGCGAGCGGTGGCGTGATTCCGTAGGAGTCCTCAGTTGCAGCGTCCACGCTTTCATCGGCGTCCACCAGGCTGAAGAACGCGATGGAGCACGCGCTCACCGCGGCGGCGCAGTACAACGCAGCATTCCAGCCGTGGCGCGTCGCGAGATAGGCGGTCACAATCGGAGACAACCAGCCGCCGAGATTGCCGAAGGTGTTCATCAATCCCGAGACCGACGCGGTGTGCGCTTCGGAGAGATCGATCGCGGTCGCCCAGAAGGTAGTGGCCGCGAACATGTTGAAGCCGGCGCCGAAGCCGAGCATCAGCAGCGCGGGCAGGTTTGCCGCAGTGTGGCTGCCGGCAAAGAGCAGGATGGCCGACGAGCCCATGCCCACCGCAATCGCCATGCGCCTGCCGAGGCGCTTGCCGAACTGCCTGCTGACGCGATCGGAAAACATTCCGCCCAGCGGCGCCAACAGCGCAATCGCGACGTAGGGGAACGATCCCCAGAAGCTGCCCTTGGTCACGCTCATGCCGCGGATGTTGACCAGGTAGATGAAGAACCAGGTATGAAAGAAGTAGATGGGAAATCCCTGGCACATGTAGCCGAGCGCCAGGCCCCACACCGAACGCGAGCGAAGAATGCGTCCCCACGGGACCGGTGCTTTCGTTCGCTGGCCATCGTGTAGCGCCGGCATCCTGTCGGCGGGCCCGCTCTGAGTGCGGCGCGAGCGGATCAACTCCAGTTCCGCCGCGTTCACCTTGGGGTGCTCTTCCGGCGTGTCGGTCACGAACCAGTACCAGGCCAGGGCGACGGCCAGGCCGGCGATACCGGCCACGACGAAAGAAGTTCGCCAACCCCAGCGCTGCATGATCCAGGCGATGAGCGGCGGAGTCATGGCGCCGCCGAGACCGATTCCCAGAATGCTGAAGCTGGTGCCGAATCCGCGGTGGTTGGAGCCCATCCAGGCGGCGATGATCTTGTTGGCGTTGGGCGAACTGGCGGCCTCGCCGACTCCGACCAGGAAGCGCACGATCATCAGCGCCCACACCGCGCCCCACCAGCGCGCGATCGGCAACTGCGGCGCGAAGGCGGTCAGCACGGTGAATACCGACCACAACAGCACGGCGCCGGCCAGCACCTTGCGCGCGCCCAAACGGTCGCCCAGCCAACCGCCGGGGATCTGCAGCAGCGCGTAGCCCAGCAGGAAGGCGCTCAACACCCAGCCCAGGGTTTCCGTGCTGAGGCGCAGCTCCTCCTGGATGCTCTTGCCGGCGATGCTGAGGTTCAGACGATCCAGATAGGTGAGAAAGGTGACCAGCGTGACAAACGCCGCCACTCCCAAGCGGACCCGAGTCGGAGCGGAAGTCCCCATCCCCTGAAGCACCTCGCAGCGCAGCATCTTAGCCCAGCGCGGCTACGGCGGGCCGATATTCCCCGGCATGTGACGCGGGGGCCCGCGTTGCGGCTGCCTTGATCAAGTGTCAGATTAGATATATTCTAAAAAACGGATGATGGGGCCGGAAGCGATCAAGCAAAGTCTGGAGAACAGCGGGCTGCGCTGCACGCCGCAGCGCTACGCCGTGATGGCGTTCCTGCTGGAGTCCCACCGCCATCCCACGGCGGCGGAAATTTTCGCCGCCGTCAATCGCCTGGACCCGCGCTGCTCGCGGGCCACCACCTACAATAACCTGCGCGACCTGGTGAAGTCGGGGCTGGTGCGGGAAGTGGCCGTGGAAGGCCGCGCCGCCCGCTTCGACGCCAAGGACACGCGCCATCACCACTTTATCTGCGATCGCTGCGGCGCGGTGGAGGACCTGGAGTGGTTTGACGTTCCCCAGCCGCGCGCTCTCGGCAAGCGCAAGCTGCGCGAGTGCGAGGTCATTGTCCGCGGGCTATGCGCCCCATGTAGCTTGCGCCACGCCGCACGCCGGCGGGGTAGCAACTAGCCATTAGCAACCAGCGAAGCGGCGAAATGCTAAGCGCTAATCGCTAACCGCCAACTTTTAACCGCTAACTCAATCGAAGGAAGAGTAGAGTCATGGAAAAAATTCCCAGCGCCGCCGCGGCGGCAACCGGTTCTGAACAGGCACAATCCACCGAAGGCAAGTGCCCGGTCGCGCACGGCACGCGCCGCCCGCGCAGCAATGCCGACTGGTGGCCCAACCAGCTCAACCTGCGGCTGCTGCACCTGAACTCCCCCCTCTCCGATCCCATGGGCGAGGAGTTCAACTACGCCGAAGAATTCAAGACGCTTGACCTGAACGCGGTTACCAAGGACCTCACCGCGCTGATGACGGACTCGCAGCCGTGGTGGCCGGCCGACTACGGACACTACGGCCCGCTGTTCATCCGCATGGCCTGGCACAGCGCCGGTACCTACCGCATTCATGATGGCCGCGGCGGCGCCGGCTCCGGCTACCAGCGCTTCGCGCCGCTCAACAGCTGGCCCGACAACGCCAACCTCGACAAGGCCCGCCGCCTGTTGTGGCCCATCAAGCAGAAGTACGGCCGCAAGCTTTCCTGGGCCGACCTCATGATCCTCGCCGGCAACGTGGCGCTGGAATCCATGGGCTTCAAGACGTTTGGCTTCGGCGGCGGCCGCGCCGACGTCTGGGAGCCGGACGAGACCTACTGGGGCTCGGAGGACAAATGGCTGGGCAACGAACGCTACAGCGGCGACCGTCAACTGGCGAATCCGTTCGGCGCGGTGCAAATGGGACTGATCTACGTGAATCCCGAGGGGCCCGACGGCAAGCCCGATCCCCTCGCCTCCGCCCGCGACATCCGCGAGACCTTCGCCCGCATGGCCATGAACGACGAGGAGACGGTGGCGCTCATCGCCGGCGGCCACACCTTCGGCAAGACCCACGGTGCTGCGTCGCCGGCCGACTATGTCGGTCCCGAGCCGGAAGGCGCCGACATCGTGGACCAGGGCCTGGGCTGGAAGTGCAGCATGGAACAAGGCAATGGCTGCAACACCATCACCAGCGGTCTTGAGGGCGCCTGGACCCCCACTCCCACCAAGTGGAGCAACAATTATTTCGATACCCTGTTCAAGTACGACTGGGAGCTGACCAAGAGCCCAGCCGGCGCCTACCAGTGGACGCCCAAGAACGGCGCGGGCGCGGACACCGTCCCCGATGCTCACGATCCCTCCAAGCGTCACGCGCCGATGATGCTGACCACCGACCTGGCGCTGCGGCTGGACCCGATCTACGGTCCGATCAGCAAGCGCTTCTACGATCATCCGCAGGAGTTCGCGGAGGCATTCGCCAAGGCGTGGTTCAAGCTCACCCACCGCGACATGGGGCCGGTTACGCGTTACCTGGGGCCGCTCGTCCCCAAGGAGCAACTGGTGTGGCAGGACCCGCTTCCGGAGGTGGATCACAAGCTGATTGAGGAGAAGGACGCCGCGGCACTGAAGGCGAAGATCCTCGCCTCCGGGCTGTCGACGTCGGACCTGGTCTCGACCGCCTGGGCTTCCGCCGCGAGCTTCCGCGGCTCCGACAAGCGCGGCGGCGCCAACGGCGCGCGCATTCGCCTCGAGCCGCAGAAGAGCTGGGAAGTGAACCAGCCGGAGGTGCTGGCGCGGGTGCTCCCCAAGCTGGAGGCCATCCGGAAGGAGTACAACAGCTCGCAAACCAACGGCAGCAAGGGCAAGAAGGTGTCGGTGGCGGACCTGATCGTCCTGGCCGGCAACGCGGCCATCGAGCAAGCCGCGAAGAAGGCCGGTTACGAGGTGAAGGTTCCCTTCACGCCGGGACGCACCGACGCGTCGCAGCAGCAGACCGACGCGGCGTCGTTCACGGTGATGGAGCCGCGTGCGGACGGATTCCGCAACTACGTCGGCAAAGGCGAGCAACACTCCCCGGAGGAGTTGCTGCTGGATCGGGCGCAGTTGCTGACGCTGACGGCCCCCGAGATGACGGTGCTGATCGGCGGCCTGCGCGTCCTGAACGCGAATCACGGGCAGGCGAAGCACGGCGTGTTCACCCGGCAGCCGGGCGCGTTGACGAACGATTTCTTCGTCAACCTGCTCGACATGAACACCAAGTGGCAGCCGTCGGCTTCCGAGGGCGTTTACGAGGGCCACGACCGCGAGAGCGGCGAACTCAAGTGGACCGCGACCCGCGTGGACCTGGTGTTCGGCTCCAACTCGCAGCTGCGCGCGCTGGCGGAGGTCTATGGCTGCGCGGATGCGAAGCAGAAGTTCGTCAACGACTTCGTGGCCGCGTGGAGCAAGGTGATGAACCTGGATCGCTTCGATCTGGCGTAAGCCGGTGGGTGTGGCACAGCCGCCCTCGGCTGGTGGAGCCGGCGAGCCCCAACGGTAAGAAGAACGCCACGGATTGACACGGATTCTCACGGATGAAATGAAAGAATTATCCGTATGAGCCGTGAAATCCGTGGCGATTTTAATGTTTTGGCACGCTGGCCCAGAGCCATCCGGCACTGCAATGCGGTCCTTTGGTAATGTTTCCGACTTCGATTTCTGGCGTAAGACTAGGCCCATCGTATGGCGCTCAAAATCCTTATCGCCGAAGGAAACGTGGCCGCCCAGACCGCGGGCAAGAAGATCCTGGCGTCGGGCGGCCATGAGGTGATCGCGGTCAGCAACGGCATGGCCGCGCTCAAGAAGATCAGCGAAGCGCACCCTGACATCGCGCTGCTGGACGTCTATATGGCCGGATGCACCGGGGTCGAGGTGTGCAAGAAGGTCAAGGCCACTGCTGAGCTAGCGCAGATGCCGATTCTGCTGACGGTCGGCAAGATGGAGCCGTTTGGCGCCGGGGAGGCGATCAGGATCAAAGCCGACGGCCTGATCACGAAGCCGTTTGAAGTGTCGAACCTGATTACCGTGGTGGAGAAATTAGCCGCCCGACCGCCGGGATCGATCTCTGCCCATGAAGTTCAGGTTGCGAAGAAGTTAACTTCACCCGCACAAACACGGCCCGAACTGAGGCCTGCCAGTCGCGCGCGTGGCGGCGAACTTTGCGACGTTTGCGGTCATGTGAACCAGGGAGAGTCTCTGGTCTGCGAGCAATGCGACGTTCCCCTGCCGAGTAGCGTGAGAGCCCACCTGTAGTCGGCGGGACGCGCCAAGCGATGCCCGGCTGCGACATTGTGTCGCCGGGCGCGGCGCAGGCGGACAATCTGTCCCAGCCCGCCGGGATCGATTCCGCTGCTTCCTCCATCAAATCAACAACTTACGTGCCGTAGCCGGGTTGGCCACGAAGCTGCACTATCGGCGGTGGTCGGCAGCATTGTGCTGCCGTGGGGGAAAGTGTCATGCAAGAGCAGCCTTCGGCCCTGCAACGCACCATCACACGGAGCGCCACGTGGGGCGGCGCCGCCACCGGCGGAAAGCAGGGCGGCAAGCGCCAACGCCTGGTCGCTTTCGCGATCGCCGCCTGTATGGCGCTCGCGCTGGCAGTTCCGGCCGCGGCGAAAGACAATCACTCGCCCAAGCTGTCGCCCGATCTGCGGGCGATGCTCTCGACCTCCGATCCGTCTACCCTGGTGGACGTGATCGTGCAGTACAAGGTCAAGCCGCAGGCGAAAAACATCGGCAAGGCCCTGGCACAGGGAGGCCGCAACAAGGCCCACTTCAACATTATTCAAGCCGAGTCCTACACGCTGCCGCTTTCCGAACTCGGCGATCTGGCGAACGACAGCGACGTCAAGTACGTCTCGCTCGACCACAAGGTGAAGATGACCGGCGCGCCGGACTTCACCCTGGTCACCGTAAACGCCGATATCGCCCAGGCCGCCGGGTATGACGGCAGCGGCGTGGGCATTGCGGTGGTGGACAGCGGCATCTACGCGCACGACGACCTGAACGCCTTCGGCACCAACAACCAGCGCGTGGTGTACAGCGAGAGCTTTGTGCCGGGCGATCCCGGCACCAGCGACGCCTACGGACACGGCACGCACGTGGCCGGCATCGCCGCCGGCAACGGTACCGACTCGATGAGCGGCTACAGGTTCCAGTACACCGGCGTGGCGCCAAACGCCAATATCATCAACTTGCGGGTGCTGGACGCGACCGGCTCGGGCAGCGACTCCAGCGTGATCGCCGCCCTGCAGCGCGCCATCGATCTCAAGACCCAATACAACATCCGCGTGATCAATCTCTCGGTCGGCCGCGGCATCTGGGAGAGCTACCAGCTCGATCCGCTGGACCAGGCGGTGGAGCAGGCGTGGAAAGCGGGCATCGTGGTGGTGGTCGCCGCCGGGAATGCCGGCCGCGACAACTCCATGCACACCCACGGCTACGCCACCATCACCGCGCCGGGCAACGATCCCTTCGCGATCACCGTGGGCGCAATGAGCGCGCCTGACGGTATCCGCTCCAACGACGTGATCGCCAGCTACAGCTCGAAGGGGCCGACGCTGATTGACCACATCGTCAAGCCTGACATCGTCGCCCCGGGCAACCAGATCACCTCGCTGCGCGCGCCCAATTCGACCCTGGTGTCGGACAACACGCGCTACAACGTGTATCCCTGTGACGTCGACCTCACCAACAAGTGCGGCGCCTACTACGGTCCGCCGCAGTACTTCAAGCTGAGCGGCACCAGCATGGCGTCGCCGGTGGTTGCGGGCGCGGCCGCGCTGATGATCCAGAAGGACCCCTCGCTCACGCCCGACCTGGTCAAGGCGCGCCTGATGAAGACCGCTTTCAAGGGCTTCCGGGCGTACGGCGCTTCCGCCGACGCAACCGGCAATGTGTATAACAACCAGGCCGACGTCTTCACCTACGGCGCCGGCTACCTGGACGTGAACGCGGCGCTGGGCAACAGCGATACGGGCGCCGGCTTCGCCTTGTCGCCGACCGCGGTGTACAACTCGCTGACCCATACCGTCACAATCACCAACACCACCCTGAGCTCCAACTCGGTGGTGTGGGGCAGCTCCGTCCTGTGGGGCAACTCGGTACTCTGGGGCTCGTCGGTACTGTGGGGTAACTCGGTGATCTGGGGCGCCAACGCTTTTGTCTCCGGCAGTTCGGTGCTGTGGGGCAACTCGGTAATCTGGGGCGCCAACATCGACACCGGCTTCAGCGTGATCTGGGGGAACAGCGTGATCTGGGGTGCCTCAACCAGCCAGGCGATGGACGACGGCGACTCCGGCGACTGCACCGTGGACGATACCGGCGCGGTGGTTTGCCCGGTGGATCCGAGCACGACGACCAGCAATTAACGTACTCAGCTAATTGGAGACGCTTATGCACAACCTGCATAACAAAGCGAAATTCTTCATCTGCCTGGTGGTTCTGGCGGGGCTGGGGACGATGGCCGGCGGAATGCTTCGCTGGGACTGCACGGACGTGCTTCGCTTCGTGTCGTTCCTGGTGGTGGCATCGCTGGCGTCCAGGCTCAAAGTCAGCTTGCCGGGCGTAACCGGAAACATGTCCATGAACCTGCCGTTCCTGCTGATCGCGATTGCCGAGCTCAGCCTGGGCGAAGCGGTGGTGATCGCGGCGGCCTCAACCCTGGTGCAGTGCCTGCCCTCCGGCGGGCGCCGCCTGCGTCCGGTGCAGGTACTGTTTAACACCAGCACCCTGGTCCTGGCGGTCGGCGCGGGCGCTTTCGCCTTCCAGCGCGGCGCTTCGATGTCGAGCGCGCTGGCGGAGTCGCTGTTGACGGTCGTCGCCGGCGTCGCCTTCCTGATCGCCAACACGGCCCCGGTGGCGGGCGTGATCGCCACGAGCGAAGGCAAGAGCGTCCTGAAGGTCTGGAACGAGATCTTCAGCCTGACGTTCCCGTACTTCGGCCTGGGCGCGGCGATTGCGGCTTTGACGGTGGCGGCTTCCCACTACATCGGCTGGCAGACGCCGCTGTTCATCATCCCGGTGATGGTCCTGGCCTACCGCTCGTTCAAGCGGTTGTTCACGGCCACGCTGCCGGAGCCTCTGCGGATGCGGTCTGCCGCCGCGGCCGACTAAACCGCCCTAACTTGCAGCAATTCGACCGGCGCCCCAGGTGACACTCGCCTGGGGCGCCGGCGCGTTTATGGAGGAGAAGCTCCCGCTCCTTCGGTCGGCACCCTCTTCGTCCGATTGGGTGATTGTTCTCGACTCCGACACAATCACCCAATCACCAATTCTCCGGGCGGGCTGAAATACCACTGCCTGCCTGCCATCAGCGCCGCTTCTCCGGTCCAGTGGTTTAGGCTCTGGTTGATTCGTTGCGCGTGGGTCATAATTAGGGAACCTCTTCGCGGTGGTCAGGGTTTAGTCGTGTCTCCGGCCAACATCCGTGTGTTGTGAAACCTCCGGCGCTCGTCGTCCGTATCGAGGCAGGGCCCGTTCGTGAATGCTCCTTATGGCTGAACAGTTACAGGTCAAACCGGATCTCGGGTCGCTGCGGATCGACGAGCACAAGCGCGGCTCGCGACGCGCCGGCAAGCGTATTGCCATCGTTCTGGTGGCGCTGCTGGCTGTCCTGGCCATTGCGGGCGGCGTCTACGCGTACATCCCGCGCACCGCGGCGGTGCAGGTAGCCACCGTCGAACAGGCCGACAACGGACCGCAGGTGCTGCTGAATGCCAGCGGCTACGTTACGCCGCAGCGCCGCGCCACGGTGGCGGCGAAGATCACGGGGCGCGTGACGGGCGTGTTCTTCACCGAGGGCATGCACGTGCGTAAGGGGTTCGTGCTGGCCACGCTGGACGACTCCGACGCGCAGAAGGCGCTGGCGGCGGCGATCGCGGACCGCAACGCGACGCAGGCGTCCATCGCTGACCTGCAGGTGCAGTTGAAGAATGCCGAGCTCGAACTCCATCGCGCGGAGGAGTTGCAGAAATCAGGTGTGCAGTCGCAACAGGCGCTGGACAACGCCACCATGGCCGCCAACAGCCTGCAGGCGAAGATCGCCTACACCAAGGAGCAGGTGACGGCGGGAGACACCCGCGTCAAGGAAGCGCAGCAGGCGGTGGACAACACCGTCATCGCCGCGCCTTTTGACGGGATCATCGTCTCCAAGGACGCCCAGGTGGGCGAGATGGTGTCGCCGATCTCGGCGGGCGGCGGATTCACGCGCACCGGAATTGCCACCATCGTGGACATGGCGTCAAACGAAATCGAGGTGGACGTCAACGAGAACTACATCGCCCGCGTCAAGCCTAAGCAGGAAGTGACGGCGGTGCTGGATGCATATCCGGATTGGAATATTCCCTGCCATGTGCGCACCATCATTCCCACCGCCGACCGGCAGAAGGCGACTGTCGAGGTGAGGATTGCTTTCGACAAGCTCGACCCTCGCATCCTGCCCGACATGGGCGTGAAGGTCACATTCCTGGGTGAGGAAAGCAAGCAGGCGGCCAAGGCGCCCGCGGGTTTGATGGTTCCGCAGGAGGCAGTGCGCGACGAGGGCGGGCAAAAGATCGTCTTCCTGGTGAAGGACAGCCATATCGAGCGGCATGCGGTGAAGGTAGGCGAGAGCCGCAATTCGCAAGTTCAGGTACTGGCGGGAGTGTCCGCGGGCGATCGCGTGGTGGTGAAGGGTCCGGCCGATTTGAAAGACGGCCAGGCGGTTGAGATCAAGCAGTAATTCGTGGATGTTGTGTTAGTTCATGGTTCCTAGTTGTTGGTTGGTCAG
>DASUBK010000150.1:0-3280 GCA_035763305.1 Terriglobales bacterium
GCACGGTGTAGTCCTCCGCCGGCAGGTCTTCCTTAATGCGGCGGTAGAGGAACTTGTGCTCGAAGAAGATGACCGGGTTGTTGTCGCGTACCGCCGCCTTGATCAGACCCTTGGCGTCGTAGGCGGTGGCCGGGCAAACCACCTTCAGCCCCGGCGTCTGGGTGAAATACACCTCGGTGTTCTGCGAGTGGAAGGGGCCGCCGTGCACGCCGCCGCCGCTCGGCCCGCGGATCACCATGGGCGCGGGCGCTCCCCAGCGGAAGTGCGCCTTGGCCACCATGTTGGTGATCTGGTTGAAGGCGCAGCCGATGAAATCCATGAACTGGAACTCGGCGACGGGGCGCATGCCGGTGAGCGAGGCGCCGAAGGCCGCGCCGACGATGGCCGACTCGGCGATGGGCGTGTCCACGATGCGCTCCGGCCCGAAGCGGTCGACGAAGCCCTCGGTGACCTTGAAGGCGCCGCCGTAGATGCCAATGTCCTCGCCGATGCAGAACACCGCCGGGTCGCGCTCCATCTCTTCCCACAACCCCTGGCGGATGGCTTCGAGATAGGTGATTTCAGCCATAACGGTTGCTGGCCGACGGCCGACGGCCGAAAGCCGACAGCCATTCTAAAACGGCAACCGCAGCGAGAGGATGGCGTTGTGGTTGGAGGTATGGAAATGTGTGGCGGCGATCTGCACCCCCGCGCCCAAGGTGAGCCCCAAGCGGTTGTGCAGCGGGATTTTGCCGATCACCAGTCCGGGCGTGATGAAGACCTGCTTGCGGCCTGAATTCGGCCCGTCGTGAAAGAAGGTGGAGTTGATTTCAACCTCCGGCCAGAGCTTCTTCAGCACGCGATACTGGAAGGCGTTGTTCCAGGAGACAGGCGTGCCCAGCAGGGAGGCATCGGCAGTGGGGAAGGTGACGCCGAAGGTGCCCTGCAGGTCAAAATTGCCGAAGCCTTTGCCGTAGGCGATCGTGGGCGTCAGGGTCGGATGCGGAGCGCCGACGCGGTCGCTCCCGGTGGGGAAAGTGCCGCCCAGGAAGGCGGTGATGATGGCGCCGCCGTGCTCCTCGTTGCGCGACAGCAGGCGGTACTTCACCAGCCACGACCAGTCGCTCCAGCCGTCCACCGCGCCGGGTTGGGTGTGCGCCAGGTAGGCGGGCACGCCGAGAATGACCTCCACGCGCTCCGCCGGGATCAGTTCCAGCCCCTTGCTGACGCCGTAATTGGTGGTGGTGCCGGTCGCGGTCTGCAGCCACTGCATGTCGAAGCGGAATTCCTGCTCCAGGCGCGGCGTGGTGGTCGCCAGCGGGGTGATCCAGTGCGGCTGCTCGGCCTGGGTGCGGGCGACGCGCTCCATCCAGCCGTCCTGCGCGCAGGCGGCGAGCGAACAAGTAAGAAGCAGGAACAGTGCGATGCGGCGCATCCATCCTCCCCGAAAGACGGGACAGGATATCAGCTACAGATTTACCCGCATTTCCTATACGATTTTGTGCAGTTCTGGAGGGCGTGCATGGCAACCCACCATCACCGCGAGCCGCCGCTGCATTTGCGCGACGCCGCCCTGCAGCTCGCCATCAGCGTTCCCACCCTGAAGCAGTGGATTTACCGCCGCAAGATCCGCAGCGTGCAGACCGCGGGCGGGCATCACCGCATCCCGCAGAGCGAGGTGGACCGCCTGCTCTACCGCACCCGCGGCCGCACCGAGGAGGAGCGCGCCGGCGTGCTGCGGCGGGTCAGCGGGCGCAACCAGCTGGTGGGGCGCATCGAGAGCGTGCGCATCAGCGGCCTGATGGCGGAGGTGAAGCTCTCCATCGGCGGGCAGCGGATCACCTCCATCATCACCGCCAGTTCGGCGCGCGAGATGCAGCTCAAGCGCGGCCAGACCGCGGCGGCGCTGATCAAGTCGACGGAGGTGATGATCCTGAGGGTTTGATTGCAGAATTGCGGAATTGCCGAACTGCGGAATTGCCGAACTGCCGAACTGCGGAATTGCCGAACTGCCGAATTGCGGAATTGCCGAATTGCCACACCCAACCCTTGTCATCCTGAGCGAAGCGAAGGATCTATGTAGTTCTCTGCGCGTGGGATGAAACAATGCATAGATCCTTCGTCGGGCTTACGTCCTGCTGAGGATGACAATTGGTGAGGTAGACGCGGCACTGCCGCATTCGCCAAATGCGCAATCACGGCAGCGGGCGCACGCTCACCTTGCGGAACCAGACGGTGTCCTGGTCGCTGTGGTTTTGCAGGCCGATGTAGCCGGTGAGCGGGCGCCGGCCGCGCTCGGGTTCCCAGTCGTGCTGCCGCTTGGGCGGGATGTCCTTGGCGGGATCGAAGTCGGTGATGAACTGCCCGTTGAGCGTGACCTGAATCTTCTGCCCGACGAGCGCGATGTCCATGTCATTCCACTCGCCGGGCGGTTCCCACGCCGAGTGCTTCGACGGCCACATGGAATACACCGCCCCGGTGCGGTGCAAGGAGTCGTTGTCGTCCTGGATCTGGATTTCGTAGCCGTGGTGGACGGCGAACCACTCGTTGGCCGGCTTGTCGGCGACGCGGATGAAGATGCCGGAGTTCGATTTCGCGCTCTCCACCTTGTATTCCACGTGGATGATGCAATTGCCGAACTTGTCGCCGGTGTACCACAGCAAGCCCATGCCGCCCTCGGTCTTGAGGGCGCCGTCTTCGAGCACGAAGCTGCCCGGCCCAATGTGCGACCAGCCGTCCAGCGAGGCGCCGTCGAAGAGAATGCGCTCGTCGGGTTCCTGGGCTAGCGCCGCGGTTGCGAGGAGTACACCGAGGATGAGCAAGAGCTTCATGCGAGTCGGATTATTGATTTCTTTCGCCCGCTAAAGCGGGCTGGCTGCTGTTGTCGCCGCGGTCCCCCGGCTTACGCCGGGGGCTACATCTTCTTGCGCGCACTTCGTGCGCTGCTTGGGAGCCGCGAACCAACCGCTGATAGCTATTTCAAGTGCACCGCCGCTTCACCGCGCTTGGCGGCCACGGTCTTCTTCTCGCTCGGATACTTGGGCGTGCCGTACTTCAATTGGATCTGGTGGCAGCCGTTACAGAAGATGTCCAGCGGCGTGGTCTTGGGATCGGGCATGGGTGAATTGACCGCGGCCTCGCGATCGCGCTCCAGTTCCGCCTCGACATCGGCGATCAGCTTCTCGTTCTCCCTGGCGGTGAGCCACTGCTTTTCCCTGACCAGGTACTCCTCGAAGCGGGCGATGGGATCGCGGGCGCGCCAGTACTCGAAGAGTTCGCGCGGCACGTACTGCGCGGCGTC
>DASUBK010000151.1:0-5946 GCA_035763305.1 Terriglobales bacterium
CGCGGCGTGCTTGCGAGCGTATTCCAGGCTGCGCGCGCCCAACTCGCGGCGCAGATCCGAGCCGTAGTTGGGAATGCCGTTCACGATTTTTCGCCCGCCATGACGGTGCGCACCAACTCGACGAATCCGGCGGCAATTCCCAGCAACAGGCCGGCCAGGTAGAGCCAGTGGGTGTGCAACCAGAGATCCAGCCCCTCGCCGATGAGCCAGCCGACCACGGTCGCCGCCGGCAGGGTGAACGCCAACTGGCTGTAGCGAGCGATCTGCAGCCAGAGGTTGTCGCGGCCGGGCATGGGGTAATGGTACGGCCTTTCCGGCTCTCGGTCGACGGCCGCGAGGCAGACCTTAACCACAGAGGGCACAGAGGAACACAGAGAGAAGAATTTCTCCGTGAACCTCTGTGCCCTCTGTGGTTGATCTTCGCCCGCGGTCGACCGTCAGGCGTCGGCTACACGAACACTTCGCCCGGCAGGCGGGTCAGGGTGCGCGCCGGCAGCGTATCGCGGATGATGCGCTTCACCACTTGCTTCTCGCGACCGACCGTCTTGCGCTCCATGCGCAGCTTCAAGGTGCGCTCGATGTCGCGCAGTTCCAGCACTTCCGCCCCCGCCACC
The DNA here is from genome assembly GCA_035763305.1 of Terriglobales bacterium. Taxonomy (GTDB): domain Bacteria; phylum Acidobacteriota; class Terriglobia; order Terriglobales; family Acidobacteriaceae; genus DASUBK01. Next base: position 615 of record DASUBK010000151.1, read on the forward strand.
AGCGAGGAGGCGCGTCCGCGCGCACCCGCTCGCCCGGTGCGGCCGACGCGGTGGATGAAGTCCTCGGCCATGTTCGGCAGGTCGTAATTGATGACGTGGGCCACGTCGGAGACGTGAATGCCGCGGGAGGCGACATCGGTGGCCACCAGGACCTGGTAGCGGCCCTGTTGAAAACCTTCCAGCGCGCGCACGCGCTGCGCCTGCGAGCGGTCACCGTGGATGCGTTCCACCGAGAAGCCTTCGCGATCGAGGTCTTTCGCCAAGCGCTCAGTACCGCGCTTGGTGCGCGCGAAGACCAGCGTGCGGCCCTTCTCTTCGGACAGCAACTGCCGCAGTACCTTGCCCTTGTCGCCGAGCGAGACCTCGAAGGCCTGCAGGTCCACGCTCTCGGCCGGCTTCAGCGTGGAGCCGACCTCGACCCGGACCGGGCTCTGCATGTAGTCGTAAACCAGGCTGGCGACGGAAGCTTCCATGGTGGCGGAGAAGCACATGGTCTGCCGCTTGCGCGGGAGGACGCCGACGATGCGCCGGATGGAGGGCAGAAAGCCCATGTCCAGCATGCGGTCGGCTTCATCGAGCACCAGCACTTTGACGGTGTTGAGCCTCACCAGCTTGCGGCCGAGGAAGTCTTCCAGCCGTCCGGGGGTGGCGATGGCGATGCGCGCGGTGCGCAGGGCGTGAATCTGCGGGTTCTCGCTGACGCCGCCGATCACCAGCGCCGCCTTGGGCAGCGCCTTGCCGCGCAGCTTTTCGTAAACCTCGTGCACCTGCATGGCGAGTTCGCGGGTGGGCACCAGCACCAGGGCGTCGAGTTCGCGGCCCGCCTGCGCGGTCAGCATCTCGATCACCGGGATGAGGAACGCCAGCGTCTTGCCGCTGCCGGTCTGCGAGGTGGCGATGACGTCACGGCCTTCCAGGGCCGGGGGAATCGCCTTCTGTTGAATTTCTGTGGGTGTGACAAACTGGTTCGCGGCCAGGCGCTGCTGCAAGGCAGCGCGCAGGGGCGCGTCGGTAAATCGTTGCATTCTTCTGTGTTCTTTCTGGAGAGGCAACTCGCGACATGGCGAAAAGACATGCGAGTCGCGAAAAGGGAAGCCGCTCGTTAGTTTTCGGCGCCGGGATCGACGGGGAGTGGAGAGGCGGGAGAAAGGACCGGTTCGGCCTTGAACTGCCGCGCCACAAACGAACCGTGGCTCTTTAGCGTCGAAGTCAGTATAGCACAATTTCCTGTGCGCCACCTCACACCTGGCTGTGAGGGTTAATTACGCTGGTTCAGGCCGCCTTTTGCGGCCTGGTGGCGCGGCGGATGACGGCCGCAATTTTCTTCAGGTCGGAGGCGAAAGCGGCGTACTGCTGGTGGCGCTCCTCGTCGGTTTGCGCCCGCAGGATGGACGACGGGTGCACGGTGGCGGTGACGTACGGCGCCAATTCGGAGGAGATCAGCTCCCCCCGGCGCTGCGTCACCTTGAAGTTCTTCCCCAGCAACGCCTGGGCCGCGGTGGCGCCGAGGCACACGATGACCTGCGGGCGCGTCACCTTGATCTCCGCCTCCAGCCAGGGGCGGCAGGCGGTGATTTCCAGCGAGTTGGGCTTCTTGTGAATGCGCCGTTTGCCGCGCGGCTCCCACTTGAAATGCTTGACCACGTTGGTCACATAAACGTCGCGGCGGTCGATGTGCGTCTCGGCGAGCGCCTTGTCGAGCAGCGCGCCGGCGGGACCGACGAACGGGCGGCCGGCGAGGTCCTCGCGATCCCCTGGCTGTTCCCCGACGAAGAGCACCTTGGCATGGCCGCCTCCCTCGCCAAAAACGGTTTGCCTGCCGCTCTTCCACAAGTCGCACGCCTGGCACCCGGCGGCGGCGGCGCGCAGCTTGGGCAGCGTCGGATTCAAGGGCACCAGAGGCGCGGCGGTGGAGACGGGCTGCCGGGGCATAGATAGTTAGTTTCCGGCTGGGCGCTTCCGGTTTCCAGCGGGGGACGCTCAGGCGACGTCGCGCTGGTCAGGGCCGGGGCGGGAGAGCTCGATGCTGTGCAGGTGGACGATGTGACCGTCCTCCGGGCTCATGTCGGCGAGGATGCGGTAGGAGTCGCGGCGCGCGATATAGCCCTTGTGCTCCAGTTCGAGAACCCGGGCGTGGAAGAGGTCGGCATCCCACTCGCGGACGATGATCACGTCGTTGTGCATCGGATCCTCCTTCCCTGCTGAGGCGTACATTATCGGCTCCGGCGGCGGCGCGGGTACGACGGAAATCACCGCCGCGTGTGACGAAAGGCACAAATTCCCCAACGGCGAAAGCCTGGCGCGGGTGACGCCGGTAACCTCCCCCACCGAGAACGCGGTTGACGCCATCAAAAAAAGATCCCGGCCGGAGTGAGGGCCGGCCAGGATCATCAGGAGGAACCGTCAGTCTCCGGCCTTGGCCAGTTCGCGCTCCGCGGAGCGGACCGCCCACTCGCCTTCTTCGACCGTTCCGCTGCGGTCGTAGGAGTGTCCGGTCACCAACCCCAGCACGAACCAGCCCAGCACGATAGCGCCGAAGGCGAAGAGCGTGTCGCCGATCATGCGCATCCAGCGCAGGTCGTTCAACAGGCCCTGCTGGAGAAATTCCGCCGAGCGCGCATACCAGGTGCCGTATTCGACCGAGGCCCACGCCTGTGCCATGCCGATCGGCAGCAGGCTGAACAGCACCATCGCCGCCAGCCCCAGGTTGATGGTCCAGAAGGCCAGCCACAGCGGCCGCTCCTTCCACGCCATGCCGGGCCGCAGCGCACGCAGGCAGAACAGCATCAGGCCGAGACCCAGCATGCCGTACACGCCGAACAGCGCCGTGTGCCCGTGTACCGGAGTCGTATTCAGCCCCTGCATATAGTAGAGCGCCACCGGCGGGTTGATGAAGAAACCGAACAGGCCGGCGCCTACGAAGTTCCAAAACGCCACGGCGACGAAGAAGTAGATGGGCCACTTGTAGGCGGCCACCCAGATCTGCTGCCGGCGGGCGCGCGCCAGGCGGATGTTCTCCCAGGCTTCGAAGCCGATTAGCGTCAGGGGCACGACCTCGAGAGCGCTGAAGACCGCGCCCAATCCCAGCACCAGCGTCGGCGTGCCGGCGAAGTACAAATGGTGGAAGGTGCCGATGATGCCGCCGGAGAGAAAGATCACGGTCGAGAACAGCACCGAGCGCGTGCCGGTCTCCAGCGAGAGCAGCTTCAGGCGGGTGAAGAGGAAGGCGATCACCACGGTGGCAAAGACTTCGAAGAAACCTTCCACCCACAGGTGCACCACCCACCAGCGCCAGTACTCGGCGGTGAGCAGGTTGGAGCGCTGGCCGTACATCAGGCCGGCGGCGTAGAAGAGCGGAATGGCGATGCTCGACACCAGGAACAGCGCCAGCAGGTTGTAGTTCTCGTCCTTGCGGCGCAGCGCCGGCCTCAAGCCCCGCCACATCAGCCACAGCCAGAAGCACAGGCCGCCGAAGAGCAGGATCTGCCAGAAGCGGCCGAGGTCCACGTACTCGTAACCCTGGGTGCCGAACCAGAACCACAGGTTGCCGAGCTTGTGCTGGATGCTCATCCACTCGCCGGCCAGCGAGCCGACGACCACCAGCAACAGCGCGCCGAACAGAGCGTTCACGCCCAGCCGCTGCCCCTTCGGCTCGACACCGCTGACCGCCGGCGCGATGTACAGGCCCGTCGCCAGCCAGGAGGTGGCGATCCAGAAGATGCCGATCTGCAAGTGCCAGGTGCGGGTGACCGAGTACGGCAGGATCTTGTCCAGCGGGATGCCGTAGAAGCCGGAGCCCTCAACCCCGTAGTGTGCGGTGAGCGCGCCGAGTCCGACTTGCACCACCCACAGCGCAGCCACCACGAAGAAATACTTGATGGTCGCGCGCTGCGATGGCGTGGGATGGAAGCCGAGCAGCGGATCGCGCTCGGGCAGCAGTTCGGTCGAGCCCTTGTGCTCCTGCGAGCCGAAGTACCACACCATGGCTCCCACGCCGGCGAGCAGCAGAACGAAACTGATCACCGTCCAGACCATCGCCGAACCAGTGGGACGGTTGCCGACGAGTTCCTCGTGCGGCCAATTTTGCGTGTAGCTGACCGTGGAGCCGGGACGCTCGGTAGAGGCAGCCCACGAGGTCCACCAGAAGAACGCGGCCATCTGGCGCGCCTGGCCGGAATTGCTGAGCGCGCCCTTGGGAATGGCGTACTCGTTGCGCCCGGAGCGAAAGACGTCGGCGTAGTAGGCAGCCAGATCTTCGAAGGCGGCGGCGCGCACCGGATCCACCACGATGCGATCCGAGGCGGCGGCGTAGGTATTGGCTCGCATCAGCGCCTGCAGCCGGGCTTGCAGGGCTGCCTTGTTCTCGATGCTGAGCTGTTCGTACTTCACGCCGGCCGACTGCCGGGCCCAGGTATCGAGGATGAACACGGATTCGCGGTGCAGCCAGTCGGCGGTCCAATCGGGCGCGACGTAGGAGCCGTGCCCCCAGATGGAACCGACCTCCTGGCCGCCGATGGATTGCCAGACATTCTGGCCGTCGCGGATGGTGGTGCCGGTGAACAGCAGGCGGCCGTCGCTGGTGACGACCTGCGCGGGAATGGGTGGGCCGCTGTGCACGGCCTTGTAGCCGACGCCGCCGAGGACGGCGAAGGAGACCGTCATGACGAGGGCGAGGGCAATCCACAGCTTGCGGTACGAGGACATGAGTTCTCCTGTTGACAAATCGAGTATGAAGTCCACAACGCAGCCGGCCCGTGTGCGGCGTCACCGGCGCATGTGACCTGAGTCACAAGCAGCCTGGCCTGGGTAGCTTCGGCTTGCCCGGCCAGAGTAGGGGCCGGCCCCGGCTCCGGGCGATGACTGAAGTCACATGGCGCAGAAGGAATGGGCGCGCCATGGAGTCGCGACGCTGCGAAACCGTCGCAAAAACGGCCGTGGAGGCTCTGTTATCATCGCAACGTTCGGGGTGATCTTGGACGCGAATCATTACGATCTGGTGGTGATCGGCAGTGGGCCCGCGGGACAGAAAGGCGCGATTTGCGCCGCCAAGCTGGGCAAGAAAGTCGCGATCGTGGACCGCGTGCGCAGTATCGGCGGCGTGTGCGTGCACACCGGCACGATTCCGAGCAAGACGTTGCGCGAGGCCGTGCTCTATCTCACCGGCTTCCAGCAGCGCATCTTCTACGGCCGCAATTACGCGCTCAAAAATCAAATTTCCATGCAGGACCTGACCTTCCGCGCCGAGGCGGTCATGGCGCGCGAAATCGAGGTGATCCGGGCGCAACTCAATCGCAATGGAGTGACCGTCCTGGAGGGCAAGGCTTCCTTCACC
>DASUBK010000152.1:0-6519 GCA_035763305.1 Terriglobales bacterium
GAACAGTTCCACGCCGCGGGACTGGAGCAGGGAATTGGTGGCGAGAACGTTGGAGCGTTTGGCGTTGCGGCCGAGGGTGATGACCGGGGTGTGCTCCAGCAGCAGCAGCACGTCGCCGACGTCGTTGTTCTTGCGCAACCCGACCAGCCGCTGCTGCAGGCGCAAGCCGTCGGCGTAGGAGACGCGGCCGAGTTGGACGACAGAGATCACTACCTGTTCTCTCGCCCGATCTCGGGAATCGACAGTCCGCGGCATATCCGGGCAAGGCGGTCAGGGATTTCGTTGTGCCGAGGTACGGTTTCGGTTTGCCCCGTATTCGGGTTGGTCCATAACGAGTGGGACCCACCCTCGCGCTTCAGATGGCAGCCGTGTTGGCGCAAGTGGCGCAACAGCGACTCACGCTTCATTGCACAACGACAACGTCACGAATGGCATTAGGCGGCGTGCCTCGCAATCCACTCTCGCGGCGATCCTCCAGGATGAGCGCGATTGCGTCAGCCAGGCTCTTGCGCGCCTCATCGAGCGTCGTGCCTTGGCCATTCGCACCCGGAATCTCCGGGCTATAAGCGATAAACCAATCGCCGTCCTGCTCGAAAATGGCCGTGAATTCGTTTCGCATGTCCACCATTCTACTGCCGGGTAGCCACAAACCTTTCCGAAAATCGGCATTCAGCGATTCCTACGCGTTGATCGCCATGCCCTCCACGCTTTCGAAAGCGTCGAGCATTCCCTCCGAGAGCGTCGGGTGGGCGTGGATGGTCCACATCAGGTCCTCGACGGTGCCCTCCAGTTCGCGCGCGGTGACGGCTTCCGCGATTAGCTCCGTGGCGTTCGGCCCGATGATGTGGACGCCGAGAATCTCGCCGTACTTCGCCTCCGACACTACCTTGATGAAGCCTTCGTGCTGGCCGACGATGGAGGCGCGCGAGTTGGCGGTGAAGGGGAACTTGCCGACCTTCACCTGGTAGCCCTTTTCTTTCGCCTTGGCCTCACTCAACCCCACCGAGCCGATTTCCGGATGGCAGTAGGTGCAGCCGGGAATGTTGAGCGGGTTAATCGGCTTGGCGTGCTTCTTGGCGACGCGCGCCGCCGCCACCAGGCCCGCCATGCCGCCGGAGTGCGCGAGTTGCGGCAATCCGGCGACGATGTCGCCGATGGCGTAGATGCCCGGTTCGTCGGTTTGCATCCACTCGTTGGTCTTGATGAAGCCGCGGTCGGGCTTGATGCGCGTGGTCTCCAGGCCGACTCCTTCGGTCATCGGCCGCCGTCCCACCGCGACCAGCACCTTCTCCGCTTCGACCTTCTGCGCTTTGCCATCCACTTCGAAGGTCACCGCCACTCCATCCTTGGTGCGCTCCACGCTTTTCACCATCGCATTCACGTGGGTGGCGATCTCGCGCTTGCGGAAGACGCGCGCCAACTCCTTGGAGACGTCCTCGTCCTCCACCGGCACCAGCCGCGGCAGCATTTCCAGGATGGTCACGTCGCAGCCGAAGGACTTGTAGATAGAGCCGAACTCCACGCCCACGGCGCCCGAGCCAATCACCACCAGCGATTTCGGCACCTGCTTGAGGCTGAGAATCTCGATGTTGGTGAGGACGCGGTCGTCGGCCTTCATGCCGGGCAGCAGGCGCGCCTCGGAGCCGGTGGCAAGAAAGATGTTCTTCGCCTGCACCCGCTGGATGGTCCCGCCGCTGACCGCGATGTCGAAGACGCCGTTCTTCGCCGGGCCGGTGAGCTTGCCGAATCCCTGGATGGTGGTCACCTTATTCTTCTTCATCAGGAACTCGAGGCCCTTGGCGTGCTTGGCGACGATCTTGTTCTTGCGCTCCTGGACGGCGTTCCAGTTGAGCTTGGGCGTGCCGAGGTTGTCGATGCCGAACTCGGCGGCATCCTTGAGGTGGTCCCACAACTCGGCGTTGAACAGCAAGGCCTTGGTCGGGATGCAGCCCACGTGCAGGCAGGTGCCGCCCAGCTTGGGCTCTTTTTCGATCAGGGCGGTTTTCAGGCCGTACTGGCCGCAACGGATGGCGGCGGTATAGCCGGCCGGGCCGCTGCCGATGATGGCCACATCGTAGAGGTTGCTTTCAGCCACGTTCTCGCTCCCCACAGCGCAATTAGATGGGATAGAACAAGCGTTTGATTCTACGACGGCAGGGGATGATTCAGCCACGGTAGCGGGGGAAGGTAATTCAGTAGCTCAGTATGTCAGTACGCGCGACCTGGAATTCCGACCTGCCCTACTGAAACACTGATGTACTGAAATACCGCCGGACCGAGCGAGCGGCCATCAGGTTCTGCAGCAGCTCCCGAATTTCTTTTCATCCCCGGCAACACGCGCCCGCGGCAGCACACTCGTATGAAGCAGCCCCTGGTAGATAACGCGGACGTTAGTGCGCGGGGAAAGCCACTTCTTTCCGCGCTGGGGGGACTTGTGTCGCTGCGCCGCTCGATGCCGTTGCTCTTGGTGTCTTTTCTGCTGTTGGGAGTTTCCACCTTGCAGGCCGCCACGCCCGCCAGCAAACACGTGGTGGTCGTGGCGCTGGAGAATCACCAGTATTCCGCCATCGTGGGCAGCCCGTACATGCCGTACCTCAATAGCCTGATCGCCAAGGGCGGGCTGACCACCAACTACTACGCCAATGCCGGCGGCTCGTTTCCCGACTACATGATGCTCACCGTGGGCAACCAGATCGCCAGCTATGCCTGGTGGAACGGGACGGTCACGCAGGACAACATCGTGCGCGCGCTGCTGGCCGAGGGCATGACCTGGAAGTCGTACGCGGAGAGCATTCCCTACACCGGCTACACCGGGGGCACAGCCTATCCGTACGTGAAGTATCACAACCCCATGGCCTACTTCAGCGACGTGATCAACTCGTCGGCGCAAAAGGCCAATCTGGTCGGGCTGGGGCAGCTCTCCACCGACGTGGCCGCGGGCCAGTTGCCGAACTTCACCTACATTGTGCCCAACGAGGAGCACGACGCCCACGATTGTCCCGGCGGCGCCTCCGCCACCTGCTCGGACTCGACCAAGCTGGCCACCGCCGACCAGTGGCTGCAGACCAACATCGATCCCATCCTGCAAAGCCCGCAGTTCCAGCAGGACGGATTGCTGATCGTGTGGTGGGACGAGGGCTCCGGCGGGACGCAACGGGTGGCCACGGTGCTGTATGGGCCCAATGTCGCGGCTGGGTCGAAGACCGGCACCTACTACCAGCACCAGAGCACGCTGCGCACCATGGCGGAGGCGCTGCAGTTGGGCGACTACCCCGGGGCGTCCGCGACCGCGCCGGCCATCGGCGGCATTTGGGCGACGGCGGGCGTGACCATCACGTCGCCTGCCGATGGTTCGACGGTGGCTTCGCCGATTCACGTGACCGCGACGGCCAGCGGCGGCAGCAATGCGATTACCGGTATCACCGTCTCGCTCGACGGCGCCGCGGTTTACAACAACACTTCCAGTTCGGTCGATACTTCGATCAACGCGGCGGCGGGCGCGCACACCCTCCAGGTGACTGCCACGGACTCGCAGGGGACGGTGTACAGCAAATCGGTTTCGGTGACGGTAAGCAGCACCACCGCGTGCGTGCCGCCGGGAGCCGGCATCACGCTCGTCACGCCTACCGACGGCTCCACCGTGCCCGCGCCGGTTCACGTGGTCGCTTGCGCCGGCGGAGGCGGGTACAACATCAGCTCCATGTACGTCTACCTGGACTACACCGCGGTTTATAAGGTCTACAACACCAACCATCTGGATACGTACCTCAATACCACCGCGGGGGCGCACTACGTGAGGGTGCAGGCGTGGAATTCGCAGGGGACGGTGTACGTCGCTCCCGCGCACATCACCGTGGGCAGCAGCAACGGCGGCACAGGGTCGGTGACCATCAGTTCGCCGGCGAACGGTTCGACGGTGGCTTCGCCGATCCACGTCACCGCCAGCGGCAGCGGCGGTTCGTATCCCATCAGCAGCATGAACGTTCTGCTGGACGGGACCACGGTGTACAGCCAGTCCGCCAGCTCGGTGGATACGTATGTGAATGCCGCCGCCGGCAGCCACACGGTGCAGGTGCAGGCGGTGGATTCCCAGGGCACGACCTACAGCAACTCGGTCTCGGTGAGCGTGAGCAGCAGCAGCGGCACCTGCACGCCGCCGGCGGCGGGGATCACGCTGCTAAGTCCGGTGGACGGCTCGACCGTGTCGTCACCGGTGCCGGTGATCGCCTGTGCCGGCGGAGGGGGATACAAGATCAGCTCCATGTGGGTGTATGTGGATTACACCGCGGTGTACAAGGTCTATACCAACCAGGTGAACACGACCTTGAACCTGGCGCCCGGGGCGCACTATGTGAGGGTGCAGGCGTGGAATTCGCAAGGAACGGTGTACGTCGCGCCCGCGCATATAACTGTGCAGTAGCGGAAACAAGGTAGGCCCCGGCGCAGCAGGGCGGCAGTTCAGCGGCCTGGGCCGCGGGCGAGCATGCTTTGTGCCGCAGGCGAGGGCGCCGGGGCCTGCCAATCATCAGCACCTTCCGAATATCCGCCGCTAAGTACCTCATTCCATTGTGCGCAGCGGGACTAGCCCCGTCGGGAGCGGAGGTTCATCGGCTGCCACCAAGAAGTGCATTGTCCGACGGCATCTAGGGCAGCCGTCCAAAGCTCGCTAAAGTTTGCTTCGCATTCGGCCCCCGGTACAGGAGGTGGCGCTTGCCCGGCAGACTGCTTCGAGCCCTCGGCGGATTGGCCCTACCCGGCTGCGTTCTATTTGCCGCCTGCATGTTGGCGTGGCGGGTATCGTTTGTGGCGGCGCTGCCGGAGCGGACGCTGCGCCTCGCCTGCCTGGCTGTCATCGGCCTGGGACTTCTGCTGAGCACGGTGTTTCGCCGCAGCCGGCTTTTCTTCGCCTTCCTGCTGCTTTTTCTGACCTGGTTCAGCGTCGACCGCCTGGTTCCCACGCTACCCACGCCGGGGATTGCGCAAGCCGTCATCAATGCCACGGCTGCGCTGCTGGCGCTCAACATGGGCGGGCTGGCGCTGCTGCGCGACCGGGGCGTGATCTCCCCGCCCGGGCTTCGCCGCCTGATGCTGGTGGCGATCCAGATCTGCGTGGTGGTCGCCATCGCCCTGCCCAGCCAGGCCCGCGCCGCGGCACTGCTGCAACGCTCCTTCGTCGAGCCGCGCTTCACCCAGTGGAGCCGGATCGCGCAGCCGGTAATGGTGGTGTTCGCGGCCGCCGCCCTGCTGCTGCTGGTGCGCCTGCTGTGGAAGCGCCGGCCGGTGGACAACGGGCTGTTCTGGGCGTTGACGACAATCTTCTTCGGCTTCAACACCCGCGCGCAGGCGTTTGGAATCTATGTGACCGCCGCCGGGCTGATCCTGTGCCTGGCGGTGCTGGAGACGTCGCACATCATGGCCTACCGCGACGAACTTACCGATCTGCCCGGACGGCGCGCGCTGAACGAATCGCTGCTCAAGCTCGGCAGCTCCTACGCGGTCGGCATGGTGGATGTGGACCACTTCAAGCGCTTCAACGATGAGTATGGCCATGATGCCGGCGACCAGGTGCTGCGCAAGGTGGCGTCGAAGCTGGCGAGCGTGGGCGGAAACGGCAAGCCGTACCGCTACGGCGGCGAGGAGTTCGCCGTTATCTTCACCGGCAAGAGCGTGGAGGAGGCCTACGTCCACCTGGATCGGGTGCGCAAAGATATCGAAGAAGCGGGCTTCGGCATTCGCGGGCGCGACCGCCGCAAACGTCGCAGGAAGAAAGGCGGGGCGCAAACCGAGGTGACGGTCAGCATCGGCATCGCCGGTAACGCGCGCGGCAAGGTCGAGGCCAAGGAAGTGGTGCAGGCGGCCGACAAGGCGCTCTACCGCGCCAAGCAGTGCGGGCGCAATTGCACCATTGCGGGCGAGGTGGCGTGTTGAGGACGTTGTTAGTTCTTCGTTCTTTGACAGCTGAAGATCGTCGCCGGAAACCGGTCTTTTCTTCCAACTATCAAAACCTGACGCAGAGACCAAGAACGAAGAGCCAAGAACCAAGAACGAAGAACTAACAACGAACAACCAACAACCGGCAAAAAACGGCGTAGAATCCGGCGCACGAGGTGCTGCCATGACCCTCACTCGCCGCGATCTGCTGCTTTCCGTAGGCGCGACCGCCGTCGCCGCCGCTGCCGCCCCCGCTCTTTCCTTCGCACAAACCGCGGCCAGCGACCGCGGTTCCGTCGCCGGTGCTGTGCTGCTCAACCGCAACGAGAATCCCTACGGCGCCTTTCCCAGCGTGCACCAGGCGATGGTGGAGTGCTGCGACCGCGCCAACCGCTACGCCTTTCCCGCCGATGTGAGCGCGCTGGTGGAGCGCATCGCGCGCCTGCACGGAGTGGGGAAGGACTCGGTGATGGTCGGCATGGGCTCGACCGAACTGCTGCGCATGGCCGCCGACGCCTTCACCGTGCCCGGGCGGCGGCTGATCACCGGCGATCCGACTTTTGAGGTGATCGGCGAGTACGCCCAGCG
>DASUBK010000153.1:0-2119 GCA_035763305.1 Terriglobales bacterium
CCGCGACTCCTTCAGCTTCTCCCAGCGCTCTTCTTCTTTCTCCCGGTCCTTGTCGCTGAGCGGCTGCCCGTTCTTGCTCATCAGCCGCTCGTACGGCTCGTCGTAGAGCACGAACTGCTCGTACATCCGCTCTTCGCTCGACTTGATCTTGCCCCCGCCGTCCAGGCGCTTCTCCAGCACGTGTCGCTGGTACCCGTAATCCCGGCCCGCCTCGAAGTTGCGCTGGTCGAAGCTCAGGGAGCGGCGCACGATCTCCATCGCATCGGGCTGCGATGGTGCTGGTTTGGCGGCCTGCGCTGCCACGGCCGAGTGCTGCGCCGGTGTCGCCGACGCCGGCGGCGGGACGGAAGAGGGCTGTGCCGCGCACAGCACCGCCGCCAGCCATAACGCACCCAGGATCGCCCACAGTCGCATAAGGTGTGTTGTCCCTACCTTATCCCGCTTGCCCCCGGCGAAACAACCTGCCGGAAGTCCCCGCCTCTTTTGCGTACCTTTGCGTCCTTTGCGGTAAACCTGCCCCATTCCCGCACCAACTCCGGCGTTAATCCCCGCAACTAACTAACCGAGAACTGGCAACTGACAACAGCCAACTGACCATGCCCTCTCCCCGCTACCGCGCCGCCGAACTGTTGCGCAACGGCCTCTCGCCCAGCCAGATCGCCCGCGAGATGCACCTGCCGCTGGGCGCGGTCATGGCCTACCTCTACCGCATGGTCGGGGAGGGCGCGCTCCGCCGCTCGGACATCCTCTTTACCCTCAATCGCGCCACCCGGCAGCAGATCGAGAACATTATCCAGGAGCACGGCATCACCAGTCCCGCCGGCATCCGCCGCCGCCTGCGCGCCGCCGGCATAGAGATCGATCCCGCCGACCTCCTGCTCTATCTCAAGCTGCGCGACGCCCGCGTCGACCTCGGCGACATGTATGAACTCATCCGCGACCTGGAACTCTCGCTGCACAAGTTCATTCGCGACGCCCTATCCCAGCGCCACGGCGAAAACTGGTGGCGCGAAGGCGTGCCCCTGCGCGTGCGCGAAGACTGTGCCCTCATGAACGAGCGCGACGCCGAGCCCGCCAGCGATCTCTTCTGCTACACCACCGTCATCCAGTTGCTGCACATCTTCGACTACAACTGGAACGACTTCGTGCCCCTGCTTCCGCCCAAGCTGCGCGGCAACAAGCAGGAATTCCTCGCCCGCCTCAAGCGCCTCAACGCCATCCGCAACCAGGTCATGCACCCGGTGAAGGGAAGCAACATCACCGAAGAGGACTTCGACTTCCTGCGCCAGTTCCACGCCGACTTCGCCCGCGCCCTGCGTAACGCCGCCTCCCAGCCTCCCCCGCCCGAAAAGGCGCCCGAACCGGCTCCCCAGCCCGAAGCCGCCTGATTCTTCCTTTGCGTTCCTTTGCGTCCTTCGCGGTGAGCCTCTTTCCTTTGCGTTCCTCTGCGCCCTTTGCGGTGACCTTCTTTCCTATGCGCCCTTTGCGGTGCCTTCTTCCGATCACCCCGATCACCAGATCACCAGATTGTTACAATTCTCCCGCCATGTCTCGCCCCAAACCGCTGGTTCTGATCATCCTCGATGGCTGGGGATATGCGCCGCCCTCCAAAGCGAACGCCATCTCTCTGGCCCGCAAGCCGACCTACGACAAGCTGCTGGCCGAGTTTCCCAACACGCTCATTCACACCAGCGGCCGCTACGTCGGCCTGCCCACCGGCCAGATGGGCAACAGCGAGGTCGGCCACCTCAACATCGGCGCCGGCCGCGTCGTCTACATGGACATCACCCGCATCGACCTGGCCATCGAGAACGGCGAACTCTTCCGCAATCCCACCCTGCTGGCCGCGATGAAGCACGCGCGGGAGGGGAAGCGCGCCCTGCACTTCTTCGGCCTGCTCTCCGATGGTGGCGTCCACTCCCACCAGAACCATCTCTACGCCCTGTTGCGCATGGCCCGCGAGCAGCAACTCGAGCGCGTCTTCGTCCACTGCTTCATGGACGGCCGCGACACCCTGCCCACCAACGGCGCCGGCTACATCGAGCAGCTGCAGCAGAAGATGCGCGAGTACAACCTGGGCAAGATCGCCAGCGTCTCCGGCCGCTACTACGCCATGGAC
>DASUBK010000154.1:0-8188 GCA_035763305.1 Terriglobales bacterium
GAGCGCGACCGTAGGGGAGGAAGTTCCGCGTCTCATCCCGAGCGAGCGCGACCGCAGCGGAGCGGAGGGAGCGCGAGTCGAGGGACCTTTTGGTTTCTTTGCGTTCCTTCGCGCCCTTTGCTCTGAGCTGAGAAGTCAGACCCGCCCTCCCCTTCCCACCAGCCACTCACCTGGACTACCATCTACGGACCTTCCTACCGGGAGACCAAGTTTCATGTCCAAATTCAGCTTTGCCATCCTCGTCTCGGCGTGCCTGCTGCCCTGCGCTATTGCCCAGCAGCAGCCCTCGCAGAAGCCCCAGCCGCGCGCGGAAGAGAAGACCACGCAATCCAAGACCTCGCCCGCGGAAGCCAAGAAGCAGGAGAAAGAGCAGCAGGAGCAGGAACAGCGCGAAGACCCCATGTTCCGCGGCATGCGCTACCGCAACATCGGCCCCTTTCGCGGCGGCCGCTCCATCACCGTGACCGGCATCCCCGGCAATCCCAACGTCTATTACTTCGGCAGCGTGGGCGGCGGCGTGTGGAAGACGACCGACGCAGCGCTCACCTGGGAGCCCGTCTTCGATAAGGAGGACAACGGCGACATCGGCAGCATCGCCGTTTCGCCCTCCGATCCCAACATCGTTTACGTCGGCACCGGCGAGGCCTGCATTCGGGGCAACATCTCGCATGGCGATGGAATGTACAAATCCACCGACGCCGGCAAATCGTGGACCAGGATCGGTCTGGAAGATACACAGACCATCGCCAAGGTTGTGGTCGACCCGCGCAACCCTGACATCGTGCTGGTCGCCGCTCTCGGCCACGTCTTCGGCCCCAACAAGGAGCGCGGCATCTTCCGCTCCGCCGACGGCGGCAAGACCTGGCAGCACGTCCTCTATAAAGACGAGAACACCGGCGCGGTGGATATCGCCTTCGACCCGCATAACTCCCACATCCTCTACGCCGCGCTGTGGCAGGCGAACCGCACGCCCTGGGGCTTCTCCAGCGGCGGCCCCGGAAGCGGCCTGTACAAGTCGACCGACGGCGGTATGTCGTGGCACGAGCTGAAGGGCCACGGCCTGCCCGAAGGCATTTACGGCAAGATCGGCGTCTCCGTCGCCGCCAACTCCGACCGCGTCTACGCCCTCATCGAGGCCAAGGACGGCGGCCTCTATCGCTCCGACAACGCCGGCGAATCCTGGAAGCTGGTCAGCCCCGACCACCGTTTAACGCAAAGAGCGTGGTACTACATGCACGTTTATGCCGACCCGCGCGATCCCGACACGGTGTACGTCACCAACGTGCAGTTCCTGCGGTCGATTGACGGCGGGCGCTCCTGGAGCCTGCTGCGGCCGCCGCACGGCGACAATCACGGCCTGTGGATCGATCCCCTGAACCCGCAGCGCCTGATCGAATCCAACGACGGCGGCGCCACCGTCAGTGTGGACGGCGGCAAGCACTGGACGCGCGAGGACAACCAGCCGACCGCGCAGTTCTACCACGTCATCGCCGATAATCGCTGGCCCTACTACGTCTACGGCGCGCAGCAGGACAACACCACCGTGGCCATCGCCAGCCGCAGCGACGGCGGCTCCATCGACCGGCCCGACTGGTACCCGGTCGGCGGCGGCGAGAGCGGCTACATCGCTCCCGACCCGCGCGATCCCGAGATCGTCTACGCCGCCGGCTACGAGGGCGAAATCACGCAGTACAACAAGCACAACGGCCAATCGCGCGAGATCACCGTCTTCCCCGAACTGACTGACGCGCTGGGCGCGGCCAAGCTCGAGCATCGCTTCCAGTGGACGGCCCCGGTGCTCATATCGCCCCACGATCCGAATGTCGTCTACCATGCCGGCGAGCGCCTGTTTAAGACCACCGACGGCGGCGTGCACTGGGAGGCCATCAGCCCCGACCTCACCCGCAACGACAAGAGCAAGCAGATCGCGCCCGGCGGCCCCATCACCGTCGACGACACCGGTACCGAGTACTACGACACCATCTTCGCCGTCGCCGAGTCGCCGCTGAAGGCGGGAGAGATCTGGGCCGGCACCGACGACGGTCTGGTGCAGCTCACCCGCGACGGAGGCGCGCACTGGACCAACATCACGCCCAAGGCGATGCCGGAGTGGAGCCGCATCAGCCTCATCGGGCTGTCGCCCTTCGACGCCGCCACCGCCTACGTCGCGGTGGATCGTCACCAGAACGACGATCTGAAGCCGTACATCTACAAAACCACCGACTACGGCAAGACATGGACGAAGATCACCAACGGCATCCCGGAGAACACCTTCGTGCGCGCGGTGCGCGAGGATCCCAAGCGCCGCGACCTGCTCTACGCCGGGACCGAGAATGGCGTGTTCGTGTCCTTCGACGGCGGCGCCAGCTGGCGCTCGCTGCAACTCAACCTGCCGCACGTGCCGGTGCACGACCTGATCGTGAAAGACAACGACCTGGTCGTCGCCACCCACGGGCGTTCTTTCTGGATTCTCGACGACCTTTCGCCGCTGCGGCAGTTCAACGAGCAGATCGCCAAGAGCGAGGTCCACCTCTACGCGCCGGAAGTTGCTCTCCGCACCCACGGCGGCCGCGGCTTCGGTCGCAATCCCTTCGCCGGTCAGAATCCTCCCTCAGGCGCGGTGATCGACGCCTATCTGGCCGCCGATCCCAAGGGCGAGAGCACGATCGACATCCTCGATTCCACCGGCAAGGTCATTCGCCACTACTCCAGCCTGGAGGACCAGCCGCGCAACGCGCCGCCCGACCCGGAGGACGAGAAGCCAAAAAAGCAGCTCGAACTGCACAAGGGCCTCAACCGCTTCACCTGGGACCTGCGCTACGAGCGCGTCTCCATGCCGCCGGGATATTTCCTCTACGACTACCAGGGCGGCGCGCTGGGGCCCATCGCGGTTCCGGGCCAGTACTCGGTACGCCTGACCACGGGCGGCAAGTCGTACACCGAGCCGCTCACGCTCAAGCTCGATCCGCGGGTCAACGTCTCGCTTGCCGACCTGCAGAAGCAGTTCGATCTCCGCATGCAGATTCGCGACGAGCTGGAGAAGGTCTACGATGTGGCCGACCAGGTACTGGACGCGCGCCGGCAGGTCAAAGACTTGCGCGAGCGGCTCAGCGGCGACGCCACGCGCAAAGTCATATTGACTTCGGCGGAATCGCTCGACCGGAAGCTGAGCGCCATGCAGGACGACGCCATCGAGATGCGCATCACCGCCAACGAGGATTCGTTGCGCTATGCGCCCAAGGTGGATGGCGGCCTGGCGTACCTGGCGCAGTTCGTCGAAGGCGAAGCCGACGCCGCTCCCACTGAGGCCGAGTACCAGACGTTCGCAAAATACAAGAAACAGGCGGACGCGCTGGTGGCCGAGTGGCAAGGTCTGGTGCAGAGCGACGTGGCCGCTTTCCAGAAGCTGACCACGCAGCAGAACATCAGCGGCCTGGTGCTGCTGCCGGTGAAGAGCACGTCGACGGCAGCAGGGAAGTAACGCACGAGCGAAATGGAGGCCGGTCGACGCGACCGGCTCCATCAAGTCATTCAGAAATATCGAGGCCGGTCGAGGTCGACCGGCCTCCAACTCGACTGGAGCGCAGCATGGCCGAAGCAACGGAAGCCCGCCCGCTCGCGGTGACCATCGTCAGCCTGGTGCTCATCGCCTCCGGCTTCGCCGGCATCTATTCGCACCGCCACCACGTGATGTCAGCGCCGACGCCGGAGAACGTAGCTATCGTCATCGTAGGCGCGCTGGCCATCGTGGGCGGCGCTTGCATGCTGCGCGGCAGCGGGTGGGCGCGTTGGCTGGGCATGCTGTGGATCGGCTTTCACGTGGTGATCAGCATCTACCACCCATGGCAACAGCTGGCAATCCATGCGGTCGTATTCGTCATCTTCGCCGTGGCACTGTTCCATTCCACCTCAAATCAGTACTTCCGCGCCGCACTGACCAAAATCACGTAGCCGCAGGCGCCCTCGCCTGCGGTCCGGCGCTGTCCGGAACACGTCAGTCCAAGAATGCTTTCGCCGCGCCGCCGCGAATGGCTCCGCCATCGCTCCTGCAATCGGCCCGTGCCCGCTGTTCGACAGCCGGGGCGGCTGTACCACATATTCTGTTAAAGTAATCGCCATTCCTTCCGTGAGGGTTCCCGAATGAAGAAGCTCCTGCTCGCATCTCTTGCCATCTTTCTCGTCGCCTGTGCCGCGTGTGCCGCCGACAACACCTCCGACGCCGACGGCACCAAGCCTGCGCTCGCCGCTATCGCCGGCCAAGGCATGATCAACTCCCATCCCTACGAGATGCTGGAGGACCTGAGCGACAACATCGGCGCGCGTGTCACCGGTTCGCCGCAAGCGGCCAAGGCCGTGGAGTGGGGCATGGCCCGCATGCGCGAGATCGGCCTGCAGAACGTTCGCGCCGAGAAGTGGCAGATTTCCCACGGCTGGACGCGCGGCGTCGCCGAGGCGGAACTGCTCTCGCCCATCCAGCGCAAGCTCAGCATCGATGCCATGGGCTGGGTGGGCTCGACGCCCGCCGGCGGCGTGGACGCCGAACTCGTTCCCGTGAACATCTACCACCTGCAGGACGAGATGAACGACAACGCCGGCAAGTGGGCGGGCAAGGTTCTGGTGGTGGTGCGCAAGGGCGATCCGCCGAAGGAGGAGGAGAGGCGCTCCACGTTCGCCACCTTCGGCAAGTTCCTTGAGGCGGCGCACGCGGCGCACGCGGTCGCGATCATCGGCGGCCAGGGCGGTTCGATGGCCAGCGGCATGCACATCACCCACACCGGCGCCATGGGCTTCGACGCCTACTACCAGATTCCGGTGGTCAGCATGATCGCCGAGGATCAGGAGCAACTGCAGCGCTTCCTCGATCACGGCAAGCCGGTGCGCCTGCACATCAATGTGCAGAACCAGGTCACCAGCGGCCCGGTGGACAGCGCCAACGTAGTGGGCGAGATTCGCGGCACCGAGCACCCGGAGCAGGTGATCGTGGTCGGTGGGCACCTCGATTCCTGGGACCTGGCGGAAGGCACCACCGACGACGGCACCGGCGTCGCCACCACGCTCGGCGCGGCTGAGGCCATCGTCAAGTCCGGTTTCAAGCCCAAGCGCACCATCCGCTTCGTGCTCTTCACCGGCGAAGAGCAAGGCCTGCTCGGGTCGCTGGCGTACACCAAGACGCACAAGGACGAGATGAAGAACCACGTCGCGGCGATCATCCTCGATAGCGGGCAGGGGCCGGT
Source organism: Terriglobales bacterium (assembly GCA_035763305.1). Taxonomy (GTDB): domain Bacteria; phylum Acidobacteriota; class Terriglobia; order Terriglobales; family Acidobacteriaceae; genus DASUBK01. The sequence goes on from DASUBK010000154.1 coordinate 5,235, forward strand.
GGTCAGCTTCAACCTCGGAGGGCACGACGACCTGATTCCGGTCGTGAAGAACTTCGCCGACACGGTGAAGGCGTTCGGCGAGGTGAAGGTCACCGATGGCGTCACCTTCGGCACCGACTCCGGGCCGTTCGTGCTGGCGGGGTTGCCGGGCATCGAACTCGGCCAGGATTCGCCCGAGTACCGCTACACCCACCACTCCCCAGTCGACACCTTCGATAAGGTGAAGCCCGACATCCTGACGCGCGACGCGACCATCATGGGCCTGGTGTCCTTCTGGATCGCCGATCGCCCCGAGCGGCTGGCGTCGCCCTGGCCGGCGGAGAAAACCGCCGCCATGCTGGTCGACAAGAAGCAGGACAAGTCGCTCAAGGCGGAAGGCATCTGGCCCTTCGGCGACATGGGGCAGAAGAAGACCGGCGAGCCGGCGAAATAAGAGCCAACATTAGTCACTGTCATCCCGAGCGAAGCGAGGGATCTGTTTTCGACCGCCACGATCGTGCTGGCGAACAAAACAGGTCCCTCGCTTCGCTCGGGATGACTGTATGCGGGGTTATTCCGTCGTCACCGACTTCACCAGGTTGCGCGGGCGATCCACGTCCAGCCCGCGGTGCACCGCGATGTGATACGCCAGCAACTGCAGCGGCACGATCTCCAGCATGCCCAGCAGCAACTCGGGCGCGGGCGGCAGAAAGATGACGTGGTCGGCGATGGCGGGCACCGTCGTATCGCCCTCGATCGCCAGCGCGATGGTGTAACCGCCGCGCTGCTTGATCTCGCGCAGGCTGGTGATGTTCTTCTCGTAGCGCGTCAGCGAGCCTTCGTCGTTGTCGTCGCGGGTGGCGATGACCACGATGGGCATCTTCTCGTCGATCAGGGCATACGGCCCGTGCTTGATCTCGCCGCCCGGATAGCCCTCGGCGTGAATGTAGGAGACCTCCTTCAACTTCAGGGCGCCGTCCATGGCGATGGGATAGTGCACGCCGCGCCCGATGAACAGGAAGTCGTCCTTGCTGTAGTAGTCGCGCGCCAGGTCCTCGCACTGCGGATCGCGCAACAGGACCTGCTCCAGCTTGGCGGGGATGGCCTCCAGGTCGGCGATGCGGGCGCTCATCTGCGCCGAGGCCAGCGTGCCGCGCATCTCGCCGAGATACAGCGCGAATAGGTAAAGCGCCGCCAGTTGCGCGGTGAACGCTTTGGTCGAGGCGATGCTGATCTCCGGCCCGGCGTTGGTGCAGATGACCGCGTCGGCTTCGCGCGCGATGGTCGAGTCCTTGACGTTGCTGATGGCCAGGGTCCGCGAGCCCTGCGCCTTCGCTTTGCGCTGCGCGGCGGTGGTGTCGGCGGTTTCGCCCGACTGGGTGATGACGATGGTCAGCTCGCCCAAGCCGGTAACGCGGCGGTACTCGAACTCGCTGGCGTAATCCACGTCCACGGGAACGCCGGCGAGTTCCTGGATCATGTAGCGCCCGGCCATGCCGGCGTGACGGCTGGTGCCCGAGGCCACGATGGTGATCTTGGTCAGCTCGCGGAACTCTTCGGCGGCGATGCGCACCTCTTCCAGCGAGACCTGGCCGCCGGCGATGCGCGGAGCGATGGTGTCGCGCACCGCGCGCGGCTGCTCGAAGATCTCCTTGATCATGTAGTGCGGGAAGCCCGCTTTATCTGGCGGCAACGAGGACCCCGTTTCAGTTTCAGTTTCGGTTTCAGACGGAGAGCGTATTTCAGTATGTCAGTACATCGGTATCTCGATGCAAGCGACATCGCCAGTGCCGAGATACTGATGTACTGAAATACTGACGTACCGCTCGGCTACTCCGCAGCTTACGGAATCACCCCTCGGCAAATCGTCTGCACCACCTCGCCCCGCGGCGTCAGTACCACGATATCAGCATCCATGCCCGCAGAGAGCGAGCCTTTGCGGTCGGAAACGCCGGCCACGCGCGCGGGATTGAGGGTTGCCAGCCGCACCGCCTCCTGCAACTCCCAGCGGGCGAAGTGCATGACGTTGCGCACCGCGCGGTCGAGGGTGAGCACGCTGCCGGCAAGTCGCCCGTCCAGCTCGCAGCGCTCGCCGTTGACGGTGACCTCGAACCCACCCAGGCGGAAGCGGCCGTCGCCGCAGCCGGTCGCGCTGATCGCGTCGGTGATCAGCACCGCGCCTGCCGGGCCCTTCGCCTTGAGGAAGAGCGCCACCGTGGCGGGATGCACGTGGATGCCGTCGGCAATGATGTCGGCGGTGAGGCGGTCGTCGCCGAGCACCACGCCGAGAATGCCGGGCTCGCGATGGTCAAGCGCGCGCATGGCGTTGAAAGTGTGGGTGGCGTGGCGCGCGCCGGCGGCTACCGCTTTCTGCGCGTCTTCGAGCGCGGCGTCGGAGTGGCCCAGGCTAACGCAGAGGTTGCGCTGCGCCGCGGCGGCAATCATCTCCGCGGCGCCGGGCAGTTCCGGAGCGATGGTGATGAGCGTCACCTGCCCATGTGCGGCCTGGAGAAGGCGTTCGAAGAGCGGTACCGAAGGCGCCCGCAGCTCCGCCGGCGGATGCACGCCGCGCTTGGCGTGGGAGATAAACGGGCCTTCCAGGTGTACTCCCAGCGGTTGCGCGCGGAGTTCGCGGCGGCTGGAGGCGCGCTCGATGCGCCGCGACAGGCGGTCGAGCGCCGACAGAGTCAGGTCCACCGGCGCGGTCACCGTGGTCGGGCAGTAGCTGGTCACGCCGTGGCGGACGAGTTGGGCTTCGACCGCATCCAATCCGGAGTCGTCGGCCTGCATGACGTCATGGCCGGCGCCGCCGTGGATGTGGATGTCGACGAACCCGGGCGCGAGCACCGCGCCGGGGAAGTCCACGATGGGAATGCCCGCCGGGATCGGCGCGTGCGACCGGGGCGTCAGCGAGACGATGCGGCCGTCGTCGACGATCAGCACCGGATCGACGACGCGCTCCAGCGGCGTGAAAG
>DASUBK010000155.1:0-2615 GCA_035763305.1 Terriglobales bacterium
CTGTTGGGGGCCGGTCGACCTCGACCGGCCTCATTCCTTCACCGCAGTCCCCATGATCTCGAAGTGCCCGCCGAGCAGGATCTTGTCGGTGCCGATAAAGGCGCGCGCCGGCAACTCGCCCTTAAATTTCGCCCGGTAGGCGGTATTGACGCGGTCGAACAGCGACAGGTTGGTGCAGAACACCTGCACCCAGACCAGGTCGTCCATCGTCATGCCCGCCTGGCGCAGCGTGTCTTCAAAATGGCCCAGCATCAACTGGATTTCCTGATCGATGTCGGGCGGCGCCTGCCGCACCTTGGGATCGAAACCGATCTTGCCGGAGATGTACAGCGTGTTGCCCACCAGCACGCCGTCGCTGAACGGCCATTTCGGATCGTGCCCGGGCCCGTTGATGTACTGCCGTTTGGACTTCTTCGTGGAGGCCGGTCGATCCTTGGAGGCCGGTTGACCTCGACCGGCACTCTTGGAACCCTTGACCATCGCCAGCATCATCGGCGCCATCAGCGTCAGAGTCATCGTCACTAAAACCGCCACTTTCAGTTCCATGCGGGGTTTCCTCGTTCAGGATTGCTTGCGCGCGCGCCCCTGCGGGTGTAGCGTCGCTCGCGGAGAGGAACATAGTATGCGAAGAGTCGCGCTTCCCATAGCTCTCATCCTCGTGTCCTTCCTTGCCGTCTCCGCCAAGAAGAAAGAGAAGAAAACCGGCGTCGATCCCCGCCTGCTGAATGCGCAGTTCGTGCAGGTGATCTCGCCCAACGGCGACGAGATGCGCGTGCAGACCTTCCCCGAGGATCGGCAGGCCATCTTCGCCGTGCGCAGCGCCCTGGAAAAGTGGGGCAAGTACAAGGTCGTCTACAACCAGCCCGACCTGATCTTCGAGGTGCGCCGCGGCCGGCTGCTTGGGCCGAGCATCGGCGTCGGCACCGGCCCCGGCGGCGAACCGGCCGGCAGCCCCGCTCCTCCCATGGGCGGCGTGCATATCGGCACCGGAGTCGAGGCCTCCAATGCGGGCGAGGACCTCTTGTCCGTGTATGACGCCCGACTCGGCACCGATAGCCCGCCCATCTGGCGCAAGGAGATGCACGGCGGCCTGAGCGGCACCGCGCCCTTGATCCAGGAACTGAAGAAAGACATCGAGAAGGCCGTAGCCGCCCAGCAACAGAAGCCGTAGGACTGCGGGCCGTTGTATCAGGGCACGGCTTTAGCCGTGCCATTCGCGGGAAAAAGAATGGGCTTTAGCCCTGAGAGCCGAACTCAGGGGCTAAAGCCCCCTGTGGTTTACCGCTGTTTCGGCACGACTAAAGTCGTGCCCTGATACGAGTCTCGCAACGACGGGAGCGCACGCGAGGGCGCGTGCGCTCTATCCCGTCCTACAGCCCCGCCCCGCTATCCGACCGCTTCTGCGCTGCCTGACCGCCCGACGCCGCTCCACCGCCGCCGTTCGCCATGTCCAGCGCGAACTCGACCAGCGACCGCACCGCGATCCCGCTCGGACCCTTTGCGATCCAGGACTTGTTCTCTTCCATCCACGCGGTGCCGGCGATATCGAGATGCAGCCACGGGACCTCCTCGACAAACTGCTTGAGGAACATGGCCGCGGTAATAGCGCCGCCCCAGCGCCCGCCGGTGTTGACGATGTCGGCGATGTTGGAGCGGATTTGCTCCATGTAGTCCTCGTCGAGCGGCAGCCGCCACATCTTCTCGCCCGCCTTGGTGAGCGCCTGGCGGAAGCGCTCCCACATGGCGTCGTCGTTGGCAAACACGCCGGCGTTCACCATGCCCAGCGCGACCACGCAGGCGCCGGTGAGGGTGGCGGCATCGATCAGGTGCGTGGCACCCAGTTGGCGCGCGTAGCACAGGCCGTCGGCCAGGACCATGCGGCCTTCGGCGTCGGTGTTGAGCACCTCGATGGACTTGCCGTTCATGGCGATCTGCACGTCGCCGGGCTTCTGCGCCTTGCCCGAGGGCATGTTCTCCGCCGCGCACACCATGGCGAGGACGCGCACCTTGGGCTTCAGCAGCGCCAGCGCGCGCACCGCCCCCAGCATCGCCGCGCCGCCTGCCATGTCGTACTTCATCTTCTCCATGCCGTCGGCCGGCTTGATGGAAATGCCGCCGGTATCGAAGGTGATGCCTTTTCCGACCAGCCCCAGCACCGGCTTTTCCGGCGCGCCCTTCGGCTCGTACTTGATGACGATCAACGCCGGCGGCTCGTCCGATCCCTGCGCCACGCCCCAGAACGATCCCATCTTCATGCCGCGAATCTTGTCGGGACCGAGCACCTCGATGCTGAGCGCGCCGTCGGCTTGCCCCTTCACCTCGTCCACCATCTTGCGCGCGTGCTCGGCCAGGATGTTGGGCGTCATGCGGTTGCCGGGCTCGTTGACCAGCTCGCGGGTGAAGTTCTGCGATTCGCCGATGACCTGGCCCTGGCGCATGGCCTCGTTCAGCCGCGCCGCGTCGCCTGAAGCGGCCACCGTCATCTCATCCATGCGCTGGTCCTTGCGATCGCTCTTGTACTTGTCGGGATCGAAGTTGCCGACGAAGGCGCCTTCGACCGCGGAGCGCACCGATCCTCCACGCCCGAGGCCGTGGGCGGCGCCACGAACGCGAAG
>DASUBK010000156.1:0-9226 GCA_035763305.1 Terriglobales bacterium
GTCGCGGTCCCCGGCATCGCGGCGAATTTGCGCCACTTCGCCATTGTGGATCCCTGGCCTCGCGTCGCAGTCGGTCAATTTGCCATGAACGCCGACCCCACATACGCAAACGGCGAATTGTGGTACACCGCGCTGACCGACAGTGGGTATCGCACGCGCTCGGCCCACGGTGGCAGCATCGGCCCCGCAGACGCTGACTCGTTTCACCCAACGGCCGGCGGCAAAGGCGAAGTTTGGATAGAGACTGTTCGCCGGCGTTCGCAGATATTCGAATATGCAAACTATGGTGCCGGTCCAGCAAAATATGTGACCGACGGCGCATCGCCCGTAGTCTCGCCCGACGAGCGCTGGCTCGCATTCCTGCGCGACGACGGTTCGCAAGCGCAGCTGTGGATCCGTTCCCTCGCCGATGGAAGCGAATTTCCCGTCCGCTTGCCCGGTTACGAAATTCTGGAGGCCAGCCTTTCGCAGGCAGAAGTCGTCTTCGCGGCGCAACGCGGGCTGGAAATCTCGCTGTTTCGCCAGGCGCTGTGCCCAGCCGCAGGGCCGCAACCGATCCTCACCGGACGGGTGCGCTACCCGGCGATCTCGCCCGATCGCCGCCACTTGGCGTTCAGCCGCTGGTCTCGCGGCACGTGGCACTTATGGATCCGGAATCTGCCCACAGGCGAGGGTCGGCAGATGACCTTCGCCGATTGCAACGCGGTCACGCCGGCCTGGTCGGATGACGGGCGAACTCTCTTCTACGCCTCTGATTGCGGGCGCCTCGGGTTGACCACGCTGCGCGCCATTCCAGTCGTCCCGGCACAGTAGGCCGGGTGGCATGGCTGAGCCATCGGGGACTCAGGCGAAGCGACGGCGCAGTCGCCAAAGAACGGCAACAACACCGACCACCGTTGCCGCGGCCAGCCAAGCCATGGAACTCGCCGGCAACGTCGCTCCGGTGTTCCCAAGAATCAACATCGCCGCCGCGCAAAGTGCCGGAGCAGCGTAGACGCTGCGCAAGTACCGCAGAGCGGGCACGCCCAGTAAACGCGCAAGCAGTCGCGGCAGCAGCACGATCGCGGTGAACGCCATGGGAAGGGCGGTACCGATGGCGACGCCGGCGATGCCCCAGCGCCGCACCAGGGCGATGCTGAGCGCCAGGTTCAGAATCGCTTCGCAGGCAAGCAGGCGAACGAAGCGTCCGTGGAATCCGATTCCCAACAGCACTCGCGGCGCCGCCGCCTGGGAGAAGAACAGCATCTTGCCGCATAGCAGGATGAGGAACACGGGGTAGATGCCGGCATAGCCTTCGCCGATCCAAAGGCCGATGAGCGTGCGGCCGCAGAGCACCAGCAACACCGTACCCGGAAGCATGAGCCACGCACAGACCTGGTTCGCGCGCACCACAACGTCGCGCAGGCGCTCGCCTTGGCCGGACGCATAGAGATGACTGGAAGCCGGCGTCACCACCTGGGCCATCATCTGCACCACGCCACCGAGAACATCGCTCAGGCGAGCAGCCAAGGCGAAGTAGGCGATCGCCGCGGGAGCGGAAAAGGCGCCGATGACCAGCGCGTCGGCCTGGAAGCGAAGGCGATCGGCGATCCCCATCACGAACGCGGAAGTGCTGTGCCCTCCCATGGTCCGCAATGTGCTTCGATTCAGGCCTTCGCGCAACGGGAGAGCCGGCAAGAACCGGAGAGCGCGGCTAACGATCACGCAAGAGCCGGCGAAGTGTGCGGCAACGGCAACGACGGTGATCGCCAGCAGCCCTCCCCCGGCGTGCAATGTTCCAACAATCAGCGCACCGCGGGCGAGGGAAACCGCAACCTGGGTGAGATTCACAAATGCGAAGCGCTGCAATCCTTCGAGAACGCCGCCAAACACCGAACAAGGGAGGCCCACTGCGGTATCCGCGCCCAGCAGAAGCACCATCGCCGGCACCGCGGCCGCCGATTCCGGCGGAAGGTGAAACCACCGCTGCACCCCGTGAGCGGCGGCAATCGCGATGAGCAGCACGATGGCGCCGATCGCGCTGTAGGCCCACAGCGCCGCACTCACCACCTGTCCAAGAGCGGTGTGGTTGCCGTCGCTGTGGTGCGCGGCCACAAAGCGCACCACGGCGGAGCGGATGCCGAGATCAAAGAGGCCGAAGTATCCGGTCAGCGAGAGCACCAGCACCCACACGCCATAGCTGGCGTCGCCCAGGTGACGCAGCAGGATCGGAGCGAGCACAAACGCGACCGCCAGGTGCACCAGCATGCTGATGCCGCCCGTCAGGGCGCCCCAGGCGGCGCGACGTTCCACACTCACGGCCGGCTTGGAATGGACTTGTCGCCGCTCCAATAGAGCGAGCAGACGCAATTCCGGCAGACGGGATTGGCAGCGATGTCCAACTCCGCACGGAAGCTCAATGCGGTGGGGCCATTGAGTATGGACATCAGCGGTCCGTCGCGCAAATTGCCGACCGGCGGATGAAAGAAGCACGGCCGGACATCGCCATTGGCCTCAATCACGGTGGAGGTCCAGGGAGCATTGCAGCGCGGCGCGCGGGCATCCACTTCTCCCAGGTGGGCGCGGAAGTGATGCACGATGCGCCGCAGTTTGTCCGGGCCCTCCTGCACGAAGCCCGGCACATTCTCGGCGATCAAAGCTTCGATCTCCTCCGCCAGCGCCGCGACGTCCTCTCGTGTGAGCGCAACCTGGTTGCGGCGCGCCGGCGTCCACGCCTGCGGACGGTTGAAGGCCTGCGACGTTAGATCCGCGGCAAGGAAGGAGATCGAATTCAAGCCCAGTTCGCGGGCGGCCGCCACGATGCCTCGCAGCGCGCCGAGGTTCTCCTTCTGGACCGTGCAGCGTCCGGCGACGGCGATGCCTGGTCGCGCCTGACGCAGAGCGTCGACTCCAGCGCGCAGGCGGTCGAAGGCGCCCGGCACGCGGCGAATGCGGTCGTGGATTTCGCGCGGGCCGTCGAGGGAAACGATTACATCGTCTACCGTGGTGGCAATTTTCTCCGCGCCGTCCGCCAGGAGAAGCCCCGCAGTGAGGAGGGTGATGCGTACGCCTTCCGCCCGCAGCAGCGCAGTCAGCGATCCCAGATCGGTGTGCAATTGCGCTTCGCCGCCCGAGAGCACAACCCAGCGAACGTTCAGCCGGCGAAATGATTCCAGGTGCGGCCGCAGGTCGGCGACGGTGAGCTCGCGCGTCTCGCGGATTTTCCAGATATCGCACATCGCGCAACGGCAGTTGCAGCGATTGTGCGGCGACAAAACCACCACGGGGAGAGAAGAGATGCGGTGCACGTCCAGTTCGGCCGACAGTACCGGCGTTGCCAGGGCAGTCATGGTCCCTCCCGGCGAAAGTCGCAGAGCAAGATTGCCGGCCAGCGACAAGCGTCGGCAAAGGCATGCAGGCGCCCCGCAGCGGCGAAGATCGGCTGTTCCTCCTCGCCCAGGTGAGGCGCCAGCCGGCGTTGCAGGCGGAATCCGGCACGCGTAAAAGCGGCGCTCAGCTCTTCCAGGGAAAAGGGATTGCCGGCGACCTCTACTGTCCCGCCGCCATGATGGAAACGGCACCGCCACCCTTGCTGCCACGCATCGCGATGGAGTTGGGAAATGAGCACGCGTCCGCAGGGAGCGGTGATGCGCGCGATTTCGCCAACCAGCCGGTCGAGATGGCTGCAGTGCTCGACCACGAAAGAACACAACACCATGTCGAACCAACGGCTACGCACGGGAAGATGCAGGAGATCGCCTTGCACCAGACAGCGGCCGAGGTGCGGCTTCCCCGCAGCCACCGCCAGCATGGCGGGAGAGAGGTCGACTCCCACGGCGCGGGCGCCGTCCGCCAGCAGGCGCGACAGCCAGCGACCGGTTCCGCAGCCCACATCCAGCACCGCGGCGCCGCGCAATGGCGGCAACCACGGGGCGAGCGTCCTCTCCTCCAGCTTGAGCAGCGGGTTGGGCGCGGCGTCGTACGAGTTGGCCCAGCACGCGTAGCCTTCCATGGGCGACAGCAGAAGCGGCGCGGCTGTAGTTGCGGCGCTCACAAGCTCTCCACCTTCGGCTTGCGTAATTGCAGCCAGCGTTGCGCCCAGCGCAATTCCAGCGGACATGCGTACACCTTCAGCCGGTAGCGCCAGCTGCTGAGCGCTTGCAGCAGCCACCGTCCCCAGCGGGGAAGGCGAATATCCTGGGCGCTCGGCCAGCGCGAGCTGACCACCAGTTCGAAGTTGTCGATGAGGCGCTTGGTGGCGGGCCGCACCCAGGGCGACTCCACATCTTTTTGCGTGGCGAACTTCTGCCAGGGCTCGGTGGCCCACTCGTCGGGGCTGGTGGGAAACTCCATTTCCACGTCGCCGTACATGCGCTCGCGCTGCGGCACCGGCGTGTAGTGCTGCACGATGATCTCGGACGAGGGATTCAGGCGCTTCACGCGGCGAATGAACTGGAAGCACTCGCGGCGGTCGGCTTCGGGGTTCTTGGGATTCCCGAAGATGAAGGAGAACTCGGGAATGATGCCGAACTGGCGGATGCGCGCGGCCAGCTCGAGCGTCTGTTCGGCGCGCAGATCCTTCTGCATGTCCTTGAGGACCTCGTTGTTGCCCGACTCCGCGCCGAAGAAGATCATGGCGCAGCCGGCGCGGCGAATGGCGCGCCAGGTGGCGTCGGAGTAGCGCAGCATCAGGTCGATGCGCGCTTCGCACCACCAGCGCATCTGCAGCGGCGTAATGCGGTCGCAGAGCTCGCGCGCGTGGTCCTCGCGGAGAAAGAAGTTGTTGTCGTAAAACTGCACCGCGTCGGCGCCATAAGTGAGGGCCAGGTGGGTGAGGATCGCGGCGGTGCGCTGCGGCGACTCGATCTTCTGCCGGCTTCCGGAAAACGTCACCACGCCGCAGAAGCTGCAGCGGTACGGGCACCCGATGCTGGCCTGGTGCACGGCGGTCCGCCGTCCTAGGAACGTAGGCAGCAGGTAACGCTCGACCGGCACCAGGCGATACGGATACCACGGCCACTCATCGAGCGGCTTCATCTCGCGCGGTCGGTTGTGGCACTGCGAGCCGTCGGGCCGCTTGAACGAAAGACCGGCGATCGACTCCAGACTGCGGCCGCCCCGCAGCGCCTCCAGCAACTCTACGATCGTGTCTTCGCCTTGCCCGCGGACGAGGTAATCCACGTAGGCTGCGTTGAGCGCGGCGCTCGAGTAGTTCGTCGGGAAGTAGCCTCCCCACACGATCGGCACCTGGGGAAAGCGGGCGCGGATCTGCGGGATGGTTGCCACCGCGGAGGCGGTTTGCGGTCCCGGCATCACCGTGACGGCCAGCATCTCGACTGGGTTTTCGCGAATCAACGCGGCCATGGTTGCGGCCGGATTGAGATCGAGATTGCCGTCCACGATGGCAATCGGCGCGTGCCGCTCCAGCACGGCTGCAATCGCCAGCACTGACAGCGGCAGGCGGCGATTCTTGGGGCGGGTCGCGCGCGGGTTGTAGAGAACGATCATGGCCGCCGCTCCGCGCAGGTCACTTGCGTCCGTTCGAATTGCAGCAGCATGTGGTCGGCGACGCCGCGGGAGACTGGCAGGGACGAGAAGGTACGGTCGAGACGCTGCGCCGCGGCCAGAAACCGCGGATGCCTGCGCGCCAGCGAATCGACGAAGGTAGGCGGGACAAATACGCCGACACCTTTGCTGCGGCGCAAGCGAAACCACGGAGCGAAGGAGCACCGAATGTCGCGCACTCGCGGATAATGCACGCGGACAGAGGCGGCATGATCCAATTGCGCTTCCGCCGAACGGCGCCGGCGCCGAAACGCCTTTCGCGGATTGCCACGAGCCAGGTACCAGGCGATCTCCCACGCGCAGCAACGACCAAAAACGCAGAGCAGCGCCGTGCCGCCGGAACGAATGCGAGATGCCAGTGCCACGGCTACCGCCCCGAGGTCCGCAACGCAGTTCAGCCCGGAAAAATTCGAGAGCACGCCATCGAAGCACCCGTCACCAGGCAAGGCCGCGAGGTCCTCATTGCGGAGCAGCAGGAATTCCGGCCGTACCGCTTCGGCGAGTGCGTAAGACTTGCGGCGTGCGATCGCCAGCATCGCCTCGGAGGCGTCGCAGGCGGTGACGGCCACGCCGCGTGCCGCCAGGTGAATCGCATCCTCCCCGGTTCCGCAGTTCAGTTCGAGAATTCGCTGGCCCGGCGTGAACGCGCGCTCCATCTCTTCCCAGACCGCCTGCCGCTGCGCGCGGCCGATGGGAGATGACGTAAATACCTCGTCGTAGCTCGCAGCCACCGCGTCGAACGCGGCCGCCATGGTGCCGCTCATGCTTCCACCTCGGCGGCGGTCGCCTGCAAACCTGAGCGTGCCTCGGCGATCCTGCGTTCGAGCGCCGCGAGTTCGGCGCTCGCCGGCGCTTCAGCCGACATCAGTCGCTTGCGCTCCACTTCCGAACGCAGCAGTTGGTCGGCGAAGCGGTAATATGCGCGCGAATGGCGCCCTCGGACCCGGTGATCGCGATCGGATCCGGCGGCCCACTCGGTTTCGCTCGCCACGCGGTCCGCGACTTGCTCGTAGTAGGGCGTCCCCTTGATGGGATACGAGACGGTGGTGAAGAACACGTCGGGATCCGACTGCTGAACGTGCTCCACCGTGGCCTCGATGTCCGCCAGTTCCTCTCCTTCGTAGCCCCACATGAGGAACATGCCGGTGGCGATGCCCCGCGACTTGCAGCAGGCGACCGCCTCCTGCACCTGGCCAACGGTAACGCCGCGCTCCATGGCGTCGAGAATCCGCTGCGAGCCGCTTTCCGAGCCGATCCACACCCGAAAGCAGCCCAGTTCGGCGAGCGTGTCGGCGACCTGCGGGGTGATGCGGTCGGCGCGCGAGATGCACTCGAACGGAATCCTCAGGCCGCGCCGCTTCATCTCCGCGGCGTACTGGAATAGCCAGCCGTGGTGGATGGTGAAGACGTCGTCGGCCATCCACAACATGTCGGGGCTATAGCGGTGCAGGATCCATTCGACCTCGTCCACCACCGCAGCGGCCCGGCGGCGGCGATGCGTCAGGCCGAAAACCGAATGGCTGCACCAGCGACAGCGGTAGGCGCAGCCGCGAGCGCAGATCACCGACACCGATCCTTGTCCATGATGCTCGCGCCAGGTTTGCAGGTACTGCTCGAGGTTCACGCGCTCGCGATCCGGCCAGGGCTGGGCATCGAGGTCCTTGATCAGAGCGCGCGGCGGTGTGTGCACGATGCTGCCGTCGTCGGAGCGAAACGAGATGCCCGCGATCTCCGCCAGGCCCCGCTCGCGGGCACGCAAGGAAGGAAGCAACTCTTCGAGCGTCAGTTCGCCTTCGCCGCGCACCACGATGTCCGCGCCGGCGGCAAGGTACTCCGGAATGTACGCGCCGGTATCGGGCCCTCCCACGACGGTGGTCCAGCCGCACTCCTTCGCGGCCTGGAGAATTCGCACCACGTTGCCTCGCGTCATCAGGTTGGCGTACACGCCCAGCACCGACGGCGGGGTCGTCTGCAGGAGCGCCAGCAGGTCGGCCATCGAGGAGAAGGTGGAATCGAAAATCTCTACCGCGAAGCCCTTCCGCCGCAAGTGCGAAGAGATATAGAGGATGCCCAGAGTCACGTAGGGCTTCATGATCTGCGCTTCCTTGGGATCCTCGCGCAGGAAGTAGCCGTGAGTGAGCAGCAGGTCCATGGGGCTAAGCCATCTCCTGCGCTGGACGCGGGTTCCATGCGGTGATCACACGCGGCTCCGGCGCGGCGGGAGCCGGCGCGGGATGCGGATTCCTGCAAGTCGCCTCCAACTGCGCCACCCGCACCCATCGCCGCTCGACCTCCGCCGGGTCGACAACCGTGCGCCAGGAATCCACCTCCCCATGCAGGGCATCGTGCAACGCTCCGTAGAATTCGCTGGTGTAGGCGCCGCGGAACATCATGGCGAGTTCCCCGCTGTCGACCCAATTGCTCTTCTGCGCCAGTTCCGCCCGGACGCGCTCGTAGAACGGCGTTCCGGGCAGCGGGTACGACACCGACACGCCGATGTCGTCGGGACGCGTGTCGCGCACCAGCCGGATGGTCTTCTCGATGTCGGTAAGAGTCTCGCCGGGATAGCCGAACTGCAGGAAGTAGCAGGCGCGAATGCCGTGACGCCGCAGCCGTTCGCGCGCCGCGGGAACATTCGCGACATCCAGATCCTTATCCATCGCGTCCAGCACCGCCTGCGAGCCGGATTCCACTCCCATCCACGTTTCCGCGCACCCCGCTCGGCGCAAGCCGCGGGCCGTGTCCTCGGTCATCAGGTCCACTCGCGACTGGATCTTGAATGGAAGCGCCGCATTACGCTGCTCGACCTCGCGTCCCAGGTCCTCGGCCCAGTGCCGTTGCAAGGCGAAGATGTCGTCGGCAAACCAGATGTGCTCCGCGCACCAGGTCTGCTTCAACTCCTGCATCTCCTGCGCCACGCTCGCGGCGGAGCGGCACTGGAAGGCGCTGCCGTAGATCGGCTTGGCGCACCAGTTGCAGCGAAAGGGGCAACCGCGGCTGGCGACCGCATTCAGAGAAAAATAGCCATGCGCGCGCGTCCACAGGCCGCGGTAGCTCTCTATATCGACCAGGTCGCGCGCCGGAAACGGCAATGCGTCCAGCGAGCGAATCCGCGCACGCTGCGCGCTGCGCTGGATTGTGCCTTCGCGCGGGAACACGACGCCCGGCACGCTCGTCGCCGGCTTCCCCGCCACCAGGTTCTGCACTACTTCCAGCAAAGTCCACTCCGCCTCGCCTTGCAGGATCAGGCCGGCGCCGGCGTTGAAATACTCCTGCGGGTGGTCCGAAGCGTCCGAGCCGTTCACCACCACCGGGATGGCGGCGTCGCGGGCCTCCGCGCACATCTGCCGCGCCACCTCGCGCATGCGCACCAGGCACATCTTGGAAAGGAAGTTGAAGTTGTCCTCGTAGATGGCAAGCACGCGCGGGCGATGCCGGCGCAGCGCGCGCGAGAACTCCGCCGGGTCCTCGAGCATGGTGTCGAACAGTGCGACCGAGTAGCCGTGGGCGCGCAGCAGGGCTGCCGCATAGAGCGTGCCCAGAGGCGGATACGGCTGCATCTTCTGCACCTGCTTGCGGTCGTAGGCGAGATGGTAGGAATGCGTCAACAGGACGTCGGTCACCGGGATCCTCCCGCGGGCTGGGTTCGTCTTGGCAGGCGCGCGTTCAACAGACGTCTCCC
>DASUBK010000157.1:0-5339 GCA_035763305.1 Terriglobales bacterium
CGACTCGCTGAAACAGAAATAGAAACTGAAACTGCTCCATCATTCATACCGCAACGCCACCATCGGATCGACGTGGGTGGCGCGCAAGGCCGGGATCATGGCCGCGCTTACCGCGACCGCGGCCAAAATCGCGACGGACGCGAGCAGAGCCTGGGGATCGGCGGCTCCGACGCCGTACAGCAATCCGGACAACAACCGCCCCGCACCCAGCGCTGCCGCCATACCAACGGCGGCGCCGATGGCGAGCAGGGTCGCGGCCTTCGCCAGCACCATCGCCAGAACATCGCCGCGCGAGGCGCCCAGCGCCATGCGGATGCCGATCTCGCGCGTGCGTTGGCGGACGTTGTAGGAAATCACGCCGAAGATGCCGAGCGCGGCCAGCAACAGGGCGACAGCGCCGAACGCTGTCAGCACGGTGGAGAAGAAGCGCGGTTGCGCCACTGTCTCCTGAACCGCCTGCTGCAGGGGCGCGATGTTGGAGATGGCCTGGTCGGGTTCGAACTGCTGGATTGCCTGCCGCACCGCGCCGGCCACGCTGAGCGGATCGCCGGCAGTGCGCACGAACAAATCGAGTTTTTGCCGCGGGGCCAGGCTCGAGGGAACGTACATGGCGGTGCCGCTGGGCTTGTTGAGGCCCTCGCTGCGCACGTCACCCACCACCCCGATCACCTGCACCCTGGCGGTCTTGCTGAAATCCACGAATTTTCCCACCGGGTTCTCACCCGGCCAGAGAGATTGCGCCAGGTTGTGGCTGAGCACTACGACCATGCGCTTCTCCGCCAGGTCAGCCTGGGTGAACGTCCTTCCGGCGACGAGAGGAATCTTGAGCGCCTCGAAGTACCCCTGGGTCACGATGAAGGCGCCGGCGGTGGGCGTCACTTCCTGCTGCTGCCCTCGAGAGTTGGTGACCTTGAAACCGAAAGGCTCGCCGCCGCCGTAGAGCGGCAGGGTCTTGCTGGCGCCGGCCACGGTGACTCCGGGCACGGCGGCCACGCGGCGCAGCAATTCGTCCACGTAGGGCCCGCGCTGGGTTTTCGGATCGGAGAACTTGTACATCGGCAGACCCAGTTCGACGGTCAGCACGTGGGTGGCATCGAAGCCGGCGTCGGTGTTGGTCAGTTTCCAGAGGCTCTTGAGCACCAGGGAACTGGCCACCAGCAACACGCAGGCAAGAGCGACCTCGGCGACGATGAGCAGGTCGCGTCCGCGCTGGTGTTGCACGTCGCCGGTAGTGGCAGCGCCGATCGCCTTCAGCGAATCCCACATGCGCGCGGCCGCCAGCTTCATGGCGGGAATGGCTCCGATCAGCAAGCCGGTGGCAAGGCTGAGTGCGACGCCGAAGGCGACCACCGCGAAATCGAGGTGGATTTCGCCGGGACGGGGAATGCTGTCGGCGCTCAGGGCCAGCAGCGCCGAGGTGATCCAGGTGGCGATCACGAAGGCGGCGGCGCCGCCCAGCAGCGTGAGCACGAGGCTTTCGGTCAAGGCCTGGCGGCGCAGGCGGCCGCGATCCGCTCCCAGGGCAGCACGAATGGCAAACTCGCGAGTGCGGGAAGCGCCGCGCGCCAGCAGCAAGTTGGCGAGATTGGCGCAAGCCATCAGCAGCACCAGCGCCACGGCAGCGAACAACGCCAGCAGCACGGGGCGAACATCGCCGACGATGGTCTGCCGCAGGCCCACCACCTCGGCTCCGCCCGACTGGTCGAAGTTGCTCTCCGGATACTGGTCGGCCAGGCGCTTCATGATCACCGACGAGGCGCTCGCAGCCTGCGCCATGGTGACTCCCGGCTTCAGACGCGCCACAGTTTCAATCCAGCGCAGCGAACGGATGTGCGGAATTTCTTTATTGGTGATCTGGGCCAGCGGGAGCCAGAGGTCAACCTGGCGCGCGGGAAAGACAAAAGAACGAGGCATGACGCCGACGACGACGAACGGCGAGCCATCGAGGGAAATCTTTTTGCCGACGATGTCCGGATCGGCGGCGAACTGGCTGCGCCAGAGGTGATCGCTGAGCAGGACCACGGCGTCGTTGCCGTGCACCTCTTCGGAGGCGAGGAAGGCGCGGCCCCGCGACGGGGACAGCGCGAGCGTCTGGAAGAAGGAAGAATCGGCGAAGGCGGTTTCCAGGTGCAGGGGCTCACCTTGCCCGGTCAGGGTCTTGCCGGAAGAGGCGGCCGAGTACCAGAAGGCGCCCACGGAGCTGAAAACGTCCTGCTGGCGGCGGAAGTCGTCGAGGTCCTGGGGCGAGAAGGGACTGTGCTGCGCGGGCTTAGCCGGGTTGGCGGTAAAGACCTCGACCAGGCGATCGGGATGGTCATAGGGCAGCGGGCGGAGGAGAACGCCGCGGACCACGGTGAAAAGAGAGACGTTGGCGCCGATGCCGAGGGCGAGGGCGGCGATGGCGACCGCGGCAAAACCCGGAGAGCGCCGCAGCATGCGGAGGGCGTAACGCGTGTCCTGGAGCCAATCGGTCATGCGGATTCGTTCTTCGTTCTTCGTTCTTAGTTGTTCGAGGCGGACCGCTAAGAGCGAACAACGAAGAACCAAGAACGAGTCTTGCGGCAACACGAGTCCGGGGGCGCGAAGGGTTATCTCCGCGCCGGGCGGACTCGCATTATCCGGCAATGTGAAGCCGGCCGGTTAGCCGACTTCGACGGTTTCCTCCACCACGCGGCCGTCGAAGAGGTGGATCTGGCGGTCGGCGTGGCGGGCGAAGCGGGGATCGTGGGTCACCATGCAGATGGTGGCGCCTTCGCGATGCAGCTCGCGCAGCAGCTCCATGACCGCTTCGGCGTTGCGGGAATCCAGGTTTCCGGTAGGCTCGTCCGCGAGCAGGATGCTGGGCGAACCGGCCAGGGCGCGAGCGACGGCGACGCGCTGCTGCTGACCGCCGGAAAGCTGCGAGGGATAGTGCTTGGTGCGGTGGCTCATGCCTACGCGCTCCAGCGCCTGCTGCACCCGCTGCTTGCGCTCCGACGACGACATGCCGCGATAGGTCAGCGGCAGCTCGACGTTCTCGTAGACGGTCAGGTCGCCGATCAGGTTAAAACTCTGGAAGATGAAGCCGATCTCGCGGTTGCGGATGCGGGCGCGATCGGAGATGTCGAGCTTCTCCACCGGCTGTCCCTTGAGCAGGAAGCTGCCGTCGCTGGGCGAGTCCAGCAGGCCGATGATGGCCAGCAGGGTGGACTTGCCGGAACCCGACGGACCGGCGATGGAGACATACTCGCCCTTGCGGATCTCCATGTGAATGCCCGACAGAGCGTGCGTCTCCACCTCGTCGGTGTAGAAAACTTTCGTGATCCCTTCCATCTTGATCAACGATTGCTGATCGGCGGCGTTTGCCATCGAATTCTCCTCAGTTGGTCAGCTCTGAGCTTTGAGCTTGGAGCTGTGAGCTAGCTCAGAGCTCACAGCTTGCTAGATTCCTTGCGCGGTCGCCGGTTAGACGTACGACCCTCATTTCCGTCACTACTCCAGCCTGATGCGATCGAAAGCGTCCCAGCGCGACATGTCGGAGAGAACCACCTGGTCGCCCTCCTTGAGGCCGCCCAGGATCTCCACCGTGTTGACCGAGCTGCGACCCAGTTGTACCTGGGTACGAGCCGCGGTCTTGCCGTCCGGTTCCAGCTTGAACATGCCCACGGTGCTCTTTTCCTGCCCGAATGCGGGGCGACCCACGTAGAGGACGTTGTCCAACCGCTCCAGGTCGATGGTTCCGTCGACGCTGAGGTCGGGCACCGCGCCCGGAGGCAGATCGCCTTCCAGTGATACGTCAACCGTGCGCGTTCCGTTCTGCACCGAGGGGTCAATTCGAATAACTTTTCCGGCGATCACCCCGTTGTGGGTATCCACCTGCGCCGGCTGGCCCAGCTCCACGTCCTTCGCCTGGGTCTCGGGAATCTTCAGTTCTGCCTTCAGTTTCTTGGGGTTAGCGACTTTGGCGATGGTGGTGCCGGCGGTCACCTGCTGGCCGACCTGGAGCAACTGCGGGGTACCGTTGATGGGAATGCTCAGCTCCTGCAGCACGCCGTCGCTGCCGGCGCGAATGCTCATGGCGTCCAGCCGCTTCTTGGCCAGGTCATAAAGGGCGCGGGCCTGCTCCACCTTGGCCTTCTGGGCTGCGACGCTGGCCTGCAACTGCTGCATGGCGGCCGCCACGCGCTCCTTCTCGATCTGATCGGCGGTCGCCAGCTGTGCGGCGGTGCTCTGGGAAATCTGCGCGTTCTGGTTAGAAATGACGCCCAGCTTCTCCAGCTGTGCGTCGGTCTCCGCCTTCATCTTCGCCTGCGTGTAATCGGTGTTGGCCTTGGCGGCCAGCGACTTCTGCGCCAGGTACGCGCTGTTCAGCTGCGTCTCCTGACTGGCGAGATCGGCCTCGGCCGCCTTGAGCGCGAACTCGGCGTCGGTGGCTGCCTGCTCCACCTGCGGATTGGTGAGCACCACCAGGACGGTGTCGGCCTTCACCGGCTGGCCGACCTGCACCAGGATCTTCTCCACGCGGCCGTCCGACAGCGCGGGCAGCCAGCGAATCTCGGTGGGGGTGAGCGTACCTAAGCCGCGCACCTGGCGCAGCATGGAGCCGCGCTTGACGGTGTCAATCCACACCGTGGAGCGATCCACGCTGGGCGCTGCCGGCTTGAGGCGCGACAAGCCGAGGGTGACGAGGGCGATGACGACTACGCCGAGAACGCCGTAAATGATGCGGCGACGGCGACGTTCCTTGGCGGCAGAAGGACGAGCGATATCCATGACTAAACTCCTTATCGCACGCCGAGTGCCAGCTGCGAAATGGCGTCTAAGCGGCGGCGTCTCAGGCGTTTGCGGGCTGCCTTACGGTGCTGCCGGCAATCCTGTTTGTTCGCTCGTGGGATGTCGGTGTCCGGAAGCGGACAGGATTACGGAGTGCCAGAGTGCAGCGGCGTCCGGCTGCAATCCCCACCCAAAGCGCATGCCGGTGGCAGACTCTCAATTGTACGCCGACTGCGATTCGCCACGCAGGGGAAAAGGCCGGATGCCGTGGCTACCCGCATCCGGCCCCGACGGTTCTTACATGTCTGCGCGTCGGTTGCGAACCGACACCGGGCCGTTCACGGTGGAGAGGTGAACCGCGGGCGTGCCTCCGCCGATCTGAATGCTGCGCAGCTCGTCGTCAAAGTTGGCGCGGGCGTTCTCGCAGCCCTTGGCGCGGCAGGAGAAGGGGGCTCGGCCGGTAGTTTCGATGACCACGCCGGAGTTGTAGTCCTGCGGCAGTTCCACGGTGAGCGGGCCGTTGATCGCCGAGGCTTCCAGCCCCGCTCCCTGCCACGAGGTTCCTGCCAGTCGCACCTCGATGGGAC
>DASUBK010000158.1:0-4163 GCA_035763305.1 Terriglobales bacterium
CCGCCGCTGACGCCGCCGAATCCCTGCACCCACTGCCGCGAGAAGGCCAGGTGCAGCTGCGCCCGGCGGGCGATTTGCGGCGAGCGCAGGCTGGCCTCGTAGCCGCGAATGCGCGCATCGGCGATAGTCAGCGGGAAGAAGATGTTGGAATTCCCGAGCGCGTCATGATCGAAGAAATTGCGCGCCCGGGTGGTGAAGTCCGCGAGGTCGAGCGACCAGCCGTGCCACGGAATGGCGAGGCCGAACTCGTGCTGCTCATCGCGTTCGCCCTTCAGCGGCAGGAACCCGAACCCGTTGTTGACCGCCAACTCGAGCACCGGGCCGCCGACACTGAGCAACGGCGGCGGCTGGTAGTAGCGGCCGTAGAAGGCGCGCGCCACCCAGTTCAGCCGCGGAATCAGAAGCGCGCCGCCGATGCGCGGATCGGCCACCGTTTCCGTCAGGCCGCCGCCGAAATGCGAAACGCGCAGCCCACCGTTGACCGTGAAGTAGCGTCCGAGGCGAACCTGGTCTTGGGCGAAGGCGGCGACGTGATTGCCCCACAGCGCCTGCTGCTGGCGGAAGCCGCCGCCGGCCTGCTGCAGCGCCAGCAGGAAGTCCTCATGCTCGCCGTAGGACTCGAAGCCGAACTGCGCGTTGTGGGCGCCGCGCGCGATGCCGAAGGTTGCCACGCCGCCGGCGTAGTCGGAGGTGCGCTCGTCGGTGGGGATGACCGGCGTATCGTTGGGCCCGCCGGCATATTTCGCGGAGTTGTGGTGATAAAAGGGCGAAACCGTCAGCAGCAGCCCCGGACCGGCGACGTGGATCCAGGAGAAATTGGCGAAGGCGTCGCGCTCGTCGTCCACGTCACGAATTCCGTCCGCCTGCTGCTCGGGCGTGTTGGGAACCTGGTAGTGATCGCCGCGCACCGCGGTCACCAGGCGGAGCTGGTCGTTGGCGCTGCGGTTGTAAATCAGCGATCCGAATGCGCTCAGCCCCGCCGCCTGGTCGTGAATCGGCGTCGCCGCCGGAGGCTCCAGTCCCACGTCGCTGCGGTTGCCGGAGATGCTGCCGAAGTAGGCGAAGCGGTCGGTGTGG
Source organism: Terriglobales bacterium (assembly GCA_035763305.1). Classification (GTDB taxonomy): domain Bacteria; phylum Acidobacteriota; class Terriglobia; order Terriglobales; family Acidobacteriaceae; genus DASUBK01. The sequence continues at coordinate 1,078 of DASUBK010000158.1, forward strand.
CTGCCGAAATTGATCTGATCGTCGGTGGCGTGATGGTTGCCGTAGCTGGCGATGATCTCGCCTTCGCGGTTGCGCTCGAAGCCGGAGCGCGTCACCACGTTGAATGCGCCATAAGTACGGTCGCCGTAGGCCGCGCTCATCCCGCCGCGCTGCACTTCGATCACCTCGATGTCCTTGGGATCGAACTGCGGCCCCACGTTGCTGGCGATGTTGGTGTTGGGGACGGGCACGCCGTCGAGCAACCAGGTCACCTGGTGGCCGCCGCGCACGTGCAGCTGGTCGTGCACCATGGTGGCGCCGGGAACGTAGTCGGTGATCAGGCTCAGGCTGTTGGCCTGCTGGGCGCCGGGGGTGCGGCCGATATCGCTGCCGCTGAGCATGGTCTGCGATGTGGAACTCTGGGTATCAACCGTCTGCGCCTCGGCTTGCACTTCGACGGTGGTGTTGGCGGCGGCCACGTTCATCGGAATGTGCAGGTCGAGAATGTTCCCCGATGTCACCGTCACCCGCTGGCGCGAGCCGGCGAAACCCGCGGCGGTAACCTCGATTTCGTAGTCGCCGATGGGCACCGCGTTGAACTGGAAGGTGCCCACGTCGTTCGTGGTGGCGGTCTGGGCCCATTGCGAATTGGCCGAGCTGATGGTGACCTGCGCGCCCACGATGGGCTTGTGCTGGGGATCGTGCACCAGCCCGTGGACGGTGCCGAAGATGGCCGCCACCGCGAAACTTGCGGCGAGACTGAGCATAGCGGCAAGAATGGACAGTCGCAGAGTGGGAAAAAGCCTCATCCGTCCCTCGTGAGGTGAACGTGTGGCGCGGGTCTGCGACCCGCGAGCACGGGTCGTAGACCCGTGCCACACCTACACCCGGCGTCGATTTAGAAGATCGCTGCTGGAGGTCTTAGGAGAGGGATGCGGGAGGAGCGCGTCCGCTGGAGGCGAGAACGCGGCGGGAGACGATGGTGACGGCGAACTCGATGTCCGCGGGCGCAGCCGCCGCATGGCCGACGGGAACGACCGTAGCTTCCGGCTCGCATGGCGGCGGAGGAGAACTCTGGTAGCAACGGCAGCAGCGCGCAATGCCGCTCACCGCGGGCGCATCGCTGGGCGCAGTGGAGTGGCACATGTGCGCGCCGCGGCGACAGCAGGCGTGCGGGCCCACCGGCGGCGAGGCCAACGCGGGCAGCGCCAGCGGCAGTGCCAGCGCCAGCAGCACGAAAATAGACAGAGCCCGCCGCATCGTCTGCTTAGAATCCCGGCGCACGCCTGGGGTTACAGAATGTTTAGATCGGCCGCATCAGCAGCATGCCGGAGCGGTATGCCTTCATCTCGCGGGCGAATCTCTGCGGCGCCAGGCGCTTGAAGATCCCCCAAATCCACATGCCCTCCGGCGTGCGCTTCAGGCGGATGGCTTCCTGCATCATCTCGCGGAACTCGGCTTCCTTCCAGCCGCGCGGTTCGAACCACTGCGGGCCCTCCGCCGGCGCAAATTTCATCAGCGCTTCGGCTCGCTCGAGGTGCTTGCCCATGTGCTTCTGGATGCGCTGCATAATCTTCGGCGAGGCGATGTCGGTGAGCCACCAGCGAATCGCCGCATGATCGTGCAAGTCGCGGGCCAGCGCCTCCACCTCCTCGGGCGCGAGATAGGCGAGCAGACCTTCGGTGATGACCAGCGCATTCTTCGCATTGGCCTGCACGCGATCGAGAACCTGGCGCCGCGCCGCCGCTTCGCGCAAGTCGGCGCTGATCCGCTCCAGCCGGCACTTGGGCTGGTCCGCGGCGAGAATCTCTTCCTTGTAGCGGACCATCTCGGGCAGGTCAGCCTCGATCCAATGCAGGCCCGAGGGCAGATCCAGCCGGTAGGGGCGCGCGTCGAGGCCCGCGGCCAGGTTGAGCACCGTGTCCACGCCTTGCTGCTTGACCAGCCGCACCACGATTTCATCCATCACCGCGGTGCGCACGATCATCGGCCAGGCGTAGGCCTTGCCCCGGCGCATGCTCTTGACGATCTGCTCGCCGCGATCTCCCACCAGCTTGCGGGCGAAGGGATCGCGGAAGATGGCGTCGGGCCGCTCGGTCTCCATCACCCGGTAATGGCCGACCCAGAGCGCGGTGTCGGAAACGTTGCGCATCAGCGGCGGCGTCGAGGGTTTTGTTCCCACAGTGGCCGGTACTATAGCGCACCAGGAAAAAGATTCAACACGGAGGCACGGAGACACGGAGGATTGCAGATCTTAGTAACAGACTCAGTCTAAAGGTTGATCAGGCGGTTGCCTTGTGAGGCATAATGCGCCTGAGGCAGTCGCTTGAGGATATCGCGTGGCTTCTACATCTTGGTGGTTTCATTCGGCACATTGCTGACTGCATTTATGTTTTATTTGATCTGGTCATCGATTCCGAGGCTAATCGTTCTCCCCCCAGTGGTCGCACTCTCGATCTGCTGGTACATCGCGTTGAAGCGCACTGGCTGGCCTTGGGCTTCAAACTGACCTACCTCCATATTCCAGATTTTCTCCGTGCCTCCGTGCCTCCGTGTTAAAAATCCTCATCCATGTCCGAACAGCAAGCCACTCCGAAAACCGCGGCGGTGATCACGGTGAGCGACTCGGTCTCGCAGGGCAAGCGCAAAGATGAGTCCGGGCCGGCGCTGGCGGCGGCACTGACCGAACTGGGCTACGACATTGCCGCCTGGGAGACGGTGCCCGACTCGCAGCCCGCCATCGAGCGCGTGCTCTGCCGCTGGTGCGGCGCGGTGTCGCTGGTGGTGACTACCGGCGGCACCGGCATCGCGCAGCGCGACGTCACGCCCGAAGCCACTCGCGCCGTGGCGGAGAAAATCGTGGATGGGTTAGCCGAGTTGATGCGCTCCTCCGGCCTGCAGCACACGCCCTATGCCGTGCTCAGCCGTGGGCTCGCTGCGGTGCGCGGGCGCTCGCTGATTCTCAACGTTCCCGGAAGTCCGAAGGCGGCGGTGGAATCGCTGCACGCGGTGGCGAAAATCCTTCCCCATGCGCTGGACCTGCTGGCGGGAAAGACGGAGCACTGAAGAGAGTATTGCGGTAAATCAGTATTTCAGTACCTCGATGC
>DASUBK010000159.1:0-2327 GCA_035763305.1 Terriglobales bacterium
GCTGCGCGGCAAGGGCAAGCTGACCGAGGCCGACGTCGACACCGCCCTGCGCGAGGTGCGCCTGGCGCTGCTCGAAGCCGACGTCAACTTCAAGGTGGTCAAGGACCTGATCGACCACATCCGCGAAAAGGCGGTCGGGCAGGAGGTGATGACCGCGCTCTCGCCGGCGGAGCAGGTCATCAAAATCGTTCGCGACGAACTGGTCAACATCCTCGGCAAGGACACGGCCAAGCTGAAGTTCGGCTCGCAGCCGCCGACGGTGGTGCTGATGGCCGGCCTGCAGGGTTCCGGCAAAACCACCACCACCGGCAAGCTGGCGCACTGGCTGAAGAAGGGCGGGCACCGGCCGCTGCTGGTGTCGGTGGACGTGTACCGTCCGGCGGCGCGCGAGCAGTTGAAGGTGGTCGCCGGGCAGGTGGGCGCGGCGATCTACGAAGGCAAAGTGGACGAGGCCAACACCGCCACCGTCGAGCGCCTGGCCAAGGAAGCGCGCAAGGAGGCGATGAACACCGCCTCCGACGTGCTGATCATCGACACCGCCGGCCGCCTGCACATCGACGACCAGCTCATGGACGAGATGCAGTCGCTGAAGCGGCTGATGAACCCGCAGGAAATTCTCTTCGTCGCCGATTCCATGACCGGCCAGGACGCGGTCAATTCCGCCGACGAGTTCCACAAGAAGCTGACCCTCACCGGCGTGGTGCTGACCAAGATGGACGGCGACGCGCGCGGCGGCGCGGCGCTCTCCATCCGCCACGTCACCGGCCAGCCGATCAAGTTCATCGGCATCGGCGAAAAGTTCGATGCACTGGAGCCCTTCCATCCCGACCGCATCGTGGGGCGCATCCTCGGCATGGGCGACATCCTGTCGCTGATCGAAAAGGCCGAGGCCAACCTCGACCAGAAGAAAGCCGCGGAGTTCACCAAGAAGGCGCTGGCCGGCGACGGCTTCTCGCTGGAAGACTTCCGCGATCAGCTGCGGCAGGTGCGCAAGATGGGCTCACTGTCGAGCATCATCAAGATGCTGCCCAGCGTGGGCCCCTTCGCCAGCATGCAGAAGGCCGCCGACAACGTGGACGAGAGCCAGATCACGCGGGTGGAGGCGATCATTAACTCCATGACCGCCTACGAACGCGAGCACCACGAGGTGATCAACGGTTCGCGGCGCAAGCGCATCGCGCGCGGCTCGGGAACCAGCGTGCAGGAAGTGAACCAGCTGCTGCGGCAGTACTCGCAGATGCGGAAGATGTTCAAGGACATGGGCAAGGCGAGCTTCGCGCGCAAATTCGCGGGGATGAAGTTCCCGGGAATGTAGGCGGGTGGCGCAGGACTTCAGTCCTGCGGACAACAGGGACATTTTTCGGTGGCTTTAGTCTCGGAGGTACTTTGACCGTAAGTACCTCAGCGGCTAAAGCCGTTTTCCTTTGCTGCGGTGATTCTGCGCCACCCAGAAGCACAGCAGACCGCTGTTGCTTTTGTCGTTTGCGGTTGATTAGCTGGCGCGCCGAAATGCCTGCGGGCTGACGCCGAATTCGCTGCGGAAGGCGCGGTTGAAGTTGGAGACGTCGCCGAAGCCGCAGTCCAGCGCGATATCAAGGACGCGCTCCGGATCGGCGGCCAGCCGGACCGCCGCCAGCCGCAGGCGCGCGCGGCGCACGTACTGGTGCGGCGTCATGGCGGTCAGTTGCTCGAAGGTGCGCAGGAAGTGATAGCGGCTGAGGCCAGCCTGTTGGGCCAGCGTATCGAGCGTAAGCTCCGCAGCGGGATTGTCGTCAATAGCCCGAACCGCGCGGGTAATGCGAGCTACTGTGCTGGGCGGCGCGAACACGACATCGCCTCGGAGTCCATTGGCCCAGCGCAGCGCGCTGGTCGCGATTTCAACACTCAACTCGTCCCAAGGGCTGAAGCCGTTGCTGCCGGCTTGGTGCAGTCCGGCAGCCCTCGCCACCAGCGGCGCCGTCTCTCGTACCGCAGGCAGGCGCAGGCGCGAAAACACGCGCTCCGAGCGGCTCGCGCCCGACTCGGCCGCAATGCGCTCGAATAAGTCGGCATCGTAGTGGAACGAGAGGCAGCGGTCACCCTGGCCGTGCTCGTGGCCGCATTCGAAGCTGCGCCCGGCGTTTCCCAGCAGCATAGATCCCGGCGTCATCAACTCGCCGGCGCCGCGACGGCCGTCGGCACCGCGATACTGAAACGATCCCGCCAGCACGATGGCGATGGACACGCGGTCGTGGCGCTCTTCGAAGGGCCGGTCGTGCGGCCCGCAGGTGCAGAGCACGTCCTGCACGGTCCAGCCGTTGCCCTGCGCCACAGTGCAGGCGTGGGTC
>DASUBK010000160.1:0-6998 GCA_035763305.1 Terriglobales bacterium
TCCAAGTCGACGGGCTCCAACTCGACCGGCCTCCAGGTTCACCGCTATCCAGCATTTACAATCTTCACCTTGAGAACGATTCAACACTGGATCGCCCGCTACTCGGCGTTTTTGTGGGCGCTGCTGAAGCCGCTGGGCGCGTGGGGCGTGTTTGCCATCGCGGCGGTGGACTCCGCGTTCCTCGGCATGCCGCTCGATCCGGTGGTGGCCAGCTACGTGTATCTCAACCCGCACCTGTTCTGGCTGTACGCGATCATGGGCGCCGCAGGGTCGTGCCTGGGCTGCGTGGTGCTGTACTTGATCGGCCACCTGGGCGGCGAGATGCTCATCGAGCGGCGCATCGGCAAGGCGCGCTTTGACAAAATTCGCACCCGCTTCGAGGAGCAGGAATTCTTCGCCCTGATGATTCCCTCCATGCTCCCGCCGCCGACGCCGTTCAAGCTGTTCGTGCTCTCGGCGGCGATCCTGGAGATGCGCTTTGCGCTGTTCATGGCGGCGATCTTCGTCGGGCGGGTGATCCGCTTTCTCATCCTGTCGCTGCTGGTGATCGAGTTCGGTCCCGAGGTCATCAACATCGCCGGCAACCTGCTGCGCGAGCACCTGGTCTTGTCGCTGGCGATTGCGGGCGCGCTGGTGCTGGGCGGAGCGCTGCTGTGGTGGTTCAAATTTCGGCGCCGCATCCCGGTGGAATAACCCAAACACCACCAAGGACACCAAGGAATTTTTTCTTAGTTCCTTCGTGTCCTTCGTGTCCTTTGTGGTGAAAGTCTCGTCTAGGAGCGGACCCGAACCTTCGCCGGCACCAGTTTCAGGTGCTGGAGCGCGACGGGGATGCTGAAGAACAGCGCCGAGAACAGCACGTCGGAGACCAGTTCGTTGCGGAAGAAGGGGATGGCGGCCACGTAGGCGGTCATCAAGCCCTGGACCGTCTTGGGATACATCTCCATCGCCGCCCAGGCGGCGGTGTTGCTGACGAAGAAGAAGCCGAAGGCGGCGAAGAGCGAAGCCCCAAACACCTTGGCCGGCGTGGCGTTGTCGCGCAGCAGCGAGCCGAACAGCAGCAGCGCCGCGTACCAGACCCAGCTCACCATGACTTCCGCATGAAGGGCGTAGTGGTAGACGAACAGGTTCAGCAGCACGTCGGAGCCGGCCAGCAGCAGCACGGGAATCCACATGCGCTTGCGCGGCTGGTGGGCGCCGAAGAACAGCAGCGCCGCGGCCACCGGCGTGAAGTTGAGCCAGAGATTGAACCCGGGGAGAACCAGCCGGACCACCACCGCGAACAGGACGAACAGGTACGCCAGCATTGCTTCACCTCGCCTCAGTCGAACGATGATTGTGACGCCCGGCGTTCGCGGCGTCAAGCTACAGAGCGCGGCGCTCGCCGGATGCTACACTTTCCAGCCTTAATAATTCGTCCCGGAGCATGGAATGAAGCGCGCTCTTATCGTCTTACTGCTCTGTGCCTCTGCCGCCGCCCAGGTCCCCGCGCCCAGCAACCAGCCGCTGACCATCGAGAACATCTTCGCCGAAGGCGGCATTACCGGCCGCGGTCCGGAAACCGTGAAGTGGAGCCCCGACGGCGCCAAGGTTTCCTTCGTGCAGCGCGACGACTCCGGCCAGCACGGCGCATTGTGGTACATCGACGCGGCCAACGGCAACAAGGCGGTGCTGGTCAGCGAGCAGAAGCTGCAATCGCTGGCGCCGCCCGCCAGCAGCATCAAGGACGAGCGGCAAAAGGAGTGGACCACGCGCTACGGCGTGGCCGCGTATCACTGGGCGCCCGACTCCAAGCACCTGCTCTTCGACAGCCGCGGCCAGCTATGGATGTTTTCCCTCGACACCGGCACGGCGGTGCAGATCACCTCCTCGCCCGATGCCAGCAGCGATCCCAAGTTCTCGCCCGACGGCAAGCGCATCGCGTACCTGCGCAAGCATGATCTCTACGTGCGCCCCGCGGATGAGGGACGCGAGACCCGCCTCACCGACAACAACGACGACGACAACCTGCTCAACGGCGAAGTGGACTGGGTCTACGCCGAGGAGCTGGCGGTGCGCTCCAACTATTTCTGGTCGCCCGACGGCAAGCAGATCGCCTTCCTGCAGATGAACGAAAAGAACGTGCCCGAGTATCCGATCACCGACTGGATGCCGCAGCACCCCAAGGTGGAAGAAGAGAAGTATCCCAAGGCGGGCGATCCCAATCCCGAAGTGCGTGTCGGCGTCATCAACTCCGGCGGCGGCGGGGTGAAGTGGCTCAAGCTGGGCGAGTCGGAGGACACCGACATCTACATTCCGCGTTTCGGCTGGGTGCGCCCCGGGCTGCTGTGGGTGCAGGTGCTCAATCGCAACCAGGACAAGCTCGATCTTTACTTCGTGGACAGCGCCAAGGGCCGCTCGCGCCGCGTGCTGACCGAGAGCAGCGATGCCTGGGTCAACGTCAGCGACGACTTCCAGGTGCTGAAGTCGGGCGACCAGTTTCTGTGGTCCAGCTGGCGCGACGGCTACACCCATCTGTATCTCTACAGCTTCAGCAAGAACGATCCGCTGGGCGCCGACGCCAAGCTGGTGCGGCAGCTCACCTCGGGCGATGCCGACGACGGCGATGTCAAGGCTGTGGATGAAGCGACGGGAACGGTGTACTTCACCAGTCACGCCGCCGATCCGCGGCAGGTGCAGGTGTACTCGGTGAAGCTCGCAGGCGGGCCGATGCAGCGCGTCACCAGCGACCCCGGCTCGCACAATCCCACCTTCTCCGACGATGCCAAGTACTTCGTGGACAACTTCTCCGCCACCATGACGCCGCCGCGCATGTCGTTCTGCAAGGTGGGTGGCTCGTGCACGCCGGTATGGGAATCGCGCGGCATCGCCACCTACGACCTCATCGAGCCCAGGCAATTGGAGCTCAAGGCGGCCGACGGAACCACCAAGCTCTACGGCTCGCTGCTGCTGCCTCCCAACGCCACCGCGGCGCATTCGGTGCCCCTGATCCTCGATCCTTACGGCGGGCCGAGCGGGCAGTCGGTGCACGACGCCTGGGGCGGAACCACCTTCCTGTTCCACGAAATCATGGTGCGCCGCGGCTTCGCCATCCTGATCGTCGACAATCGCGGCATGGCCAATCGCGGCAAAATCTTCGCCATGGCGTCGAAGCACAAGTTTGGAGAAGTCGAGCTTGCCGACCAACTGGCGGCGCTCGACCAGGTGCTGCAGCAGTTTCCGCAACTCGATCCCCACCGCCTCGGCTGGTGGGGCTGGAGCTACGGCGGATACATGACGCTGTACGCGCTGACCCACTCCGACCGCTTCACCGCCGGAGTATCGGTGGCGCCGGTCACCAACTGGCTGCTCTACGACTCCGTCTACACCGAGCGCTACATGGGCCTGCCCAAGAACAACGAGGCGGGATACAAGAACAGCTCGCCGGTGAACGCCGCCAAGAACCTGCACGGCCACCTGCTGGAGGTGCACGGCACTAGCGACGACAACGTGCACGTGCAGAACACGATCCAGATGATTCAGGCCTACATCGAGGCAGGCAAGGAGTACGACTTGCAGCTGTACCCGAACAAGACCCATGGCATCGCGGGCCAGACCGACCGCACGCACTTGTTCCACCGCATCCAGGAGCACTTCGAGCGATACCTGATGCCGCCGGCACCCGGCAACCAGGCGCCTTAGCGCCGCGTATCTGGCGGGTCAGCCCGGGAATTGAGTGACTAGGTGACTTGGTGATTGGGTGATTTGCCCGTAATCTGAAATCCGGTCCAATCGCCCAATCACCAATTCACCCAATTTGTCGAAAACCATGTCCACTCGTCGCGAATTTCTCGCTCACGCATCGGCGGCCGCCGCCGGCGCCGCCCTCGCCCACGCGCTACCGCTATCGGCACAAAACGGAAAAACGTCGCCCGCGTGGCGCCTGCTCGATTCCTTCGTCAACCGCCGCTTGCAGGAGCTCAATGCTCCCGGGCTCACGCTGGTTCTCGCCAACCGGCAAGGCACGGTTCGTGTCGGCACGTATGGCTTGGCCGACGTGACCGCGCGGCGTCCCGTGCGGCCTAACGATCTTTTCCAGATTGGCTCGATCTCGAAATCCTTCGCCGCCAATTGCGCCCTGCAATTGCGCGATGAGGGCAAAGTCGACCTGCAACGTCCGGTGCGCGAATATTTGCCGTGGCTGGAGATCGATTCCGCTGTGCCGATCACGCTTCACCACCTGCTCAGCCACACCTCCGGCCTGCCGGACGATGTGCCTCTCTTTCCCAAGAGCCCTTTCCCTCGCCTGTGGAGCGGCTATGTCCCCGGCTCGCACTATTCCTACTGCAATACCGGTTACGAGCTGATCGGCATGGTGCTGGAAGCGGTGGAGAAGCAGTCGTGGTCCGAAGTCGTCCGCCGGCGCGTGCTGGGGCCGCTGGGTATGAGCTCGACTCAGCCGGTGATCACCGACGCCATTCGCCCGCAGACCGCCGTCGGGTACGCGCCGTACTACCAGGATCGCCCATTTCCGCCGCAACGCCGCCTCACACGCGCGCCGTGGGTGGAGTTCGATCGCGCCTCGGGGTCGATCTCCTCTACGCCCGCCGACATGGGCCGCTATCTCACCATGCTGTTGAATCATGGGCAGGGCCCGCATGGCCGCCTGATTTCCGAAGAAAGCTTCCGCCTGCAGACCACCGGCGTGCAGCAGGCGCCCTCGTGGGGCGAAGGCGCGATGTACGGCTACGGCTTTGCCGTGGATACCAAGGACAATCGCACCCTGATCCGCCACACCGGAGGCATGGTGGCGTTCAGCTCGGCGCTGCACGCCGATTTGACCGGCGGCGTGGGAGCGTTCGCCAGCGTGAATGCCAATCTCACTAATTACCGGCCCAACGACGTGGTGCACTACGCGCTCGACCTGATGCGCGCCCAAGCCGCGGGGACGGAGTTGCCGCCGGTGCCGCCTCCCGATCTGCCGCACGTGGTCAACAACGCGGCCGAGTATGTGGGTACGTACAACGGGTCAGGAGCAGCAGCCGGATCGTTTACCGTGCGCGCCGCCGGCACTTCGCTGATGCTCTCGCGGGCGGAGACCGTGCGGAAGCTGATCCGCATCGACGGCGACCGCTTTGCCACCGACGAGGACGGCCTCCGTTATCCGGTCCAGTTCCGCCGCGACGGCGGCAAGGTGGTGGAAGCCTTCGTCGGGCCGGATTGGTTCACCCATGAGCGCTACAGCGGCCCGCGCCAGTTCGACTACCCCCGTGAGTGGGACAACTACGCCGGCCACTACCACAACGATGATCCCTGGTGGGGCTCCATCCGCATCTTCCTGCACAAGGGTCAGCTGTGGCTGGAGAATTCCGATCCCCTGGTGCCGCTGGACAAGGGCGTTTTCCGGGTGGGCATGGAGGAGTGGTCCCCGGAGCGCGCCGCCTTCGACGCCTTCGCCTCCGGCCGTCCGCTGCGCTTCAATTTCTCGGGTGTGGACTTCAATAGGATTGAGACGCTTTAGGTCTGGACTGAGCGCCGCAGCTCAACAGTATTGCAGTACGTCGGTATTTCAGTATCGAGGGTTTAAAGGCATGATCGAACCGTGGCGTCGAGGTACTGAAATACTGAGCTACTGAGATACCTTGTTACAGTAGGCTATTCGGCTCCACGAGGAGTTCCGCTTTGCAGCGCCTTTCCTTCGGCGATTTCGAGTTGCTGATGTTCTCCGACGGCACCTATGTCGCCGACGGCGGCGCCATGTTCGGCGTGGTTCCCAAGACGCTGTGGCAGAAGAAAATTCCGTCCGACGCGCAGAACCGCATCACCCTCGCCATGAACACGCTGGTAGTGCGCACCGGGCGGCACACGGTGCTCATCGAGACCGGCGCCGGCAACAAGCTGCCGGAGAAGATGCAGAAGATCTACGAGACCGAGGCGCACCTGCTGGACAGCCTGGCCGCCGGCGGCATCGCGCCCGACGAAGTCGACGTGGTCATCAACACCCATTTGCACTTCGATCACTGCGGCTGGAACACGGTGCGCAAGGGCGACCGCGTGGTGGCCACCTTCCCCAAGGCGAAGTACTACGTGCAGGCGGGCGAGTTGCAGCATGCCCGCCGCCAGACCGAGCGCGACCGCGTCAGTTATCTCACCGACAACTACGATCCCCTGGTCACCAGCGGCCAGATGCAGCTGCTCTACGGCGATACGGAAATCGTGCCCGGGATTTCAGTGAAGGTCTATCCCGGGCACACACGAAACATGCAGGCGGTGATGATCAAGAGCCACGGCAAGAAGGCCTGCTACATCTCCGACCTGATTCCCACCGCGGCGCACCTCGACCTGGTGTGGGTGATGGCCTACGACCTGTTTCCGCTGGAGACCATCGAGAGCCGCAAGCGGTTCTACGACGTCGCCGTTCCCGAGAAGTGGTTGATCGCGTTCACCCACGATCACAGGACGCCGTGGGCGTATCTGGCGACGGACGCGAAAGGGAAAGTGGTGGCCAGCCCGGTGGATGGCGCGGAAGAATCGCCCGAAGACGAGAAGCAGAGGCGGGTGGCGGACTGAAGGTAGGTTGTCATCCCGAGCAAAGCGAGGGATCTGTTGTAAACACCACCATCATCCTGGCGGATAACAACACATCCCTCGCTGCGCTCGGGATGACTCACTTGGGATGTTTCCTCTTGCCGGTTTCGCGGCGGTAGATCTCGTTGACCGCCTTGTTTTCCTCGTCGCTGGCTACCAGGTGGCAGGGCACGCCTTTCTGCCGCCACATGGTGCACACCGGCTCACGATCTTCGATCACCAGCTTGATTCGCTGCCGCGGCACCTCGCGCAGCACGTCTGCCTTGACCACGTAGTCGGGGCGATGATCGCCGCGCGGCCGCATGATCAACTTTTCGAAGGGCACGCCTTGGGCGCGCAGCCAGCGCACGGTGCGGGCGCGGTACTCGTCCGGACGGCCGGTGAGGATCCAGATAGTGTGGTTCTCGGCCAGTTCGCGCACCCAGTCAATG
>DASUBK010000161.1:0-10151 GCA_035763305.1 Terriglobales bacterium
ATCCGGGCGCTTCCAGCATCGCGCGCGGCATCCAGCGCGGTCGGAGGGGCTGCCGGAAAGGGGCTTCATGATCAATCATGGAGTACTTTGTACTATAAAGTACTCGGTTACACAACAATAATCCGCGTAGGTGCGCGCCCTGGGAAGGAACAAGAGAGCGCGCGAGGTCGCGCGCGGTCCCGTCTCTGGCAGCACTCCAGCATTGCCGCCTCCGTGAGCAGGCGGTCGGCGGCGGCGCGGCGGGGAGTTAGATAGCGCGCGAGGTCGCGCGCGGTCCCGAACTCGACTGGCAGCACTCCAGGATCTCCGCCTCGGTGAGCAGGCGGTCGGCGGACTTGGCGCGGCGATAGATGCGCTCCACCGTCTCGTCGTCGCAGGGCAGGCCGCGCCGCTCCAGCCAGAACAGCACGTTCGATTTGCCGCTCATGGGCCCGATCTCGATGATCTGCTCCAGTCCGAAGTAGTGCGCGGGAACGCCGGAATAGACGGAGTTCGCCAGCTCCAGGTCCGCCTTCTTGTAGGCCTTGATGACGGCGGCGGCATGCACGCCGGTGCCGGTGCGGAAGGCGTCGTCGCCGAACACCGGGTAGTTCTTGGGGATCGGCACGCCCGTGGCGCGGGACACGGCGTTGCAGTAGTCCTTGAGACGCGACAGGTCCTGCTGGTCCCAGGGGGCAATGCCCATGAGCTTGAGGTTGACCAGCATCTGGTCCATCTGCGTGTTGCCGACGCGCTCGCCGATCCCCAGGCCGGTGGCGTGCACCACGCTGGCCCCGGCGCGCAGCGCGGCAAAGGAGTTGGCCAGCGCCATGCCGCGATCGCAGTGGCCGTGCCACTCCACGCGGATGCTCTCGCCCGATGGTTCCACCACCTCCTTCATCACGAACTTCACCAGGTTGAGCACGCCCATGGGCGTGGCGTGGCCGCAGGTGTCGCAAATGACGATGGCGCGCGCGCCGCAATCGATGGCCGTCTGGTAAAGCCGGCGCACGGTTTCGGGGTCACAACGGCTGGTGTCCTCGGTCACGTACATCACGGGCAGGCCGAGCGAGACCGCGTACTTCACCGCTTTTTCCGTGGTCTGCAGCAGGAAGTCCTGGGTCCAGCCCTCGGTGAAGCGGCGAATCGGGCTGGAGCCGAGGAAGGCGGCAGCCTCGATGCGCAGGCCCGTCTTCTGCGAAATCTCCGCGATGGGGCGGATGTCGTTCTCGTGCGTGCGCGCCGCGCAGTTGGCCTGGATCTTCAGTTTGCCCTGGACGATCTCTCGCGCCAGCGCGGTGCTGTGCTCGACCGCGCGCGGCCCGGCGCCGGGCAAGCCGATGTCGAGCGCGTTAATGCCGAGGTCCTCCATGAGGTGGAGGATCTCGACCTTCTCGGCGATGGTGGGATCGCGCACCGAGGGCGACTGCAGGCCGTCGCGCAGGGACTCGTCGTTGAGCAGGACGGGCCCGGCGGGATGGAAATCCGGGCCGGTATTCCAGTCGTAGATCAGGTCGCTATTCACGGTTCCTCGACAGTTTAGATGCGACGAACGCGGGCTGAAGGCGGGATTATAGCGCGCCACCGGGGCAGCGACGACGCAACCGCGCGCCGGATGCGCGCGGGACAGCCGGCAGGACGCCGGCCTACTTCTTCTCGATGGTCAGGCCGAAGGTGGAAATCTGGCCGCGGCCGGCGACGTTCTGCCCGTGGGGATCCTGCGGGTTGGGCAAGTAGAGCGTCTTGCAGTGCTCGCAGCGGTAGATTTCGGCGTCGTCGCCGTAGGCCTGCTGGATGTCGCCGCAGGCCTGCTCCACGCTGTCCACGGCGTAAAACCAGCGCTTCAGGTGGCCGCCGCACAGCTTGCCCTTGGCGTCCTTCTCGTTGCAGGAGCGCTGCAGGACTTTCTTGACCTTCACCTTGTGGTGCGGGAGTTGGACGGGTTGGAGATCGGTATCCATGGCAGGAGCCGTTGAAGACACAGGTCGTAACCTCGGGACTCGCGCCCATGATACCCGAAGCGCTTTGCCGGAGGCCAGACAGGAAGCACAGACAAGGGTGACGTTGGTCACGGGAGCGGGTGATTGGGTTGTCTCGTCGGACCCGCAGGCGAGGGCGCCCTTCGACCAGCTCAGGGCAGGCCCTGCGGCTACGTAATCTCGGCCAGTTCATGGAACGGCGAGGCGGCCGTCTATCAGTATTCGACGTTGACCAGGAAGAGGCCGCCGGCGGGAGCGGTGGCGGCAGGGTTGGCGGAGCGGCTGCGGGCGGCCAGAATTTCGGCCACCTGCGGCGGCGCGACTGTGCCCTTGCCGATCAGCAGAAACAAGCCCACGAGGTTGCGCACCATGTGGTGGAGGAAGCCGTCGCCCCGAACCACATAGACCCACTCCTCGTCGTCGCTCGCGAAGCCGAGGAGGCCCGCGAGATCGCGCTCCGCATCGCCCAGAAGCGCGGCCAGCGGCGTTTCCGCCCGCGCCCGCACCCAGCGCGAAGAGAAGATGGTGCGCACCGCCGAAGGAGGTTCGCCCTCGTCGCGTTGCGTCCGGTCGGGATCGACAGCCGCGAAGGAGGTGAAATCGTGAGTGCCCTCGACCAGGGCCGCAGCGGAGAAGATTGCATCCTCGTCGAGCGGGTAAGGATAGTGCCAGACGCAGCGCGCCAGAAAGGGCGGGCAGACATCGCCGCGGAAGATTCGGTAGGCGTATGTCTTGGCGCGTGCGCTATGGCGGGCGTGAAAGCCGGGCGCGGCCTCTGTCACCCACAGCACGCGGATCGCCGCCGGCAGGGTGTCGTTCAGCGCAATGCGCAGATTGTCCATCGGGATTGGCGTCCGCAACTCGCACGTCGCCACCTGTGCCAGCGCGTGCACGCCGGCGTCGGTGCGGCCCGAGCCCTGCGGCAGCACGCGCTCACCGGTCACGCGCGCGATGGCGTCGGCCAGCGCCCCTTGCACGGTGGGCCGGTCCGGCTGCACCTGCCAGCCGCTGAAATCGGCGCCGTCGTAAGCGAGCGTGAACTGGAGATTGCGCATGTCGGGCAGCGCCGAGAGCGGCGTAAAAATTTGTAAAGAAAGGTTTTCGCGGCCAGGGCGCGCAAACCCGTCGGCTATACTACACATTTCCTACGACCGGTATACGTCGGCGATGGCACGGGGCCAGCTTGCGGAAACTTGCAGGCGCCGCCTTGCGTATCTGGAGTGACGTTCCGCAGTCCAGGAAGGCAGTAGTGTACAAGGACGGAGATAAGCGCATGGAATTCTGCAGTCATCCAATCCGCCGCGGCTTGGGAGCGCTGGTCATACTGGCGGCCGTGGCAGCCGCCGGCCAGCAGTCGAACACGCCATCCAGCCCGCCGCCCGGGCCGCAACCGCAGTCGCGCCCGGCCAGGCCGTTCACCACGGATTACACCAAGCCGGTGAGCCCATTTCCCAACGTGTTCAAGCCCTACCAGGCGCGGACCGCGGTCCAGCCGCAGCTGTCGAACTCTCCTCGCATCGACCAACTGATTCGTGACGGCAAGCTGATGCTCTCCATGGACGACGCCATCGCGCTGGCGCTGGAGAACAATCTCGATCTCGCCATCGCGCGCTACAACCTGCCCATCGCCGACACCGACATCCTGCGCACCAGCGCGGGAGCGCAGGCGCGCGGCGTCTCCACCGGCCTGGTTTCGGGAACCCCGGGCGGCGGCGGCGGCGGCGTGACCGGCGCCACCGGTTCGGGCGCGGGCGGCACCAGCACGGCCGCGGGCGGCGCGGGCGCGGGCAGCGGCGGCATCGTGACTTCGACCTCCGGCGCCGGACCTTCCGCTCCGTCGTACGATCCCTTCTTCACCGTCGGCGCCGACATCGAGCACGCTACCTCGCCGCAGTCGAACATCGTCTTCAGTGGCGTGCCGGTCATCAAGCAGAACTCCGGCGTGCTCAACTTCGGCTACAACCAGGGCTTCGCCACCGGCACCAGCATCAACGTCACCTGGAACAACAACCGCCAGACCAGCAACAGCACGCGCACCACGCTGGTGCCGCAGCTGAACAGCAACACCCGCCTGACCATCACCCAGCCGCTGCTGCAGGGCTTCGGCATCACCCTGAACCGGCGCTTCATGATCACCGCCAAGAACAACCGCGAGATCGCCGACGTCGCTTTCCGCCAGCAGGTGCAGTCCACCGTTTCGCAGATCGAGGACATCTACTGGGACCTGGTCAACGCCTACGAAGACATGCAGGTGAAACAGCAGACGGTCACGCTGGCGCAGAAGCTGCTCTCCGACACCCAGAAGCAGGTGCAGATCGGCACCCAGGCGCCTATCGAGGCGGTCAGCGCGCAGAGCAACCTGGCCACCGCCAACCAGAACCTCATCGTCTCCCAGACCAACCTCGCCTACCAGCAGCTGCTGATGAAGAACGCCATCACCCGCAACATGAGCGATCCGGTGCTGGCGTCGGCCCAGGTCATCCCCACCGACACCATGCAACTTCCGGCACAGGAGCCGGTCCAGCCGGTGGAGGACCTGATCAACGAGGCCCTGTCCAACCGCCCGGAACTGGCGGAGTCGCGCATCGACTTGAGCAATCGCGACCTCACCAAGAAGGGCGCGCGCAATGCCCTGCTGCCGCAGGTCAACCTGCTGGGCTGGTTCGGCACCTCGGCGCTGGCCGGCAATTTCAACCCCGCCAACGTCTGTAACGCTTCCGGCCAGCCGTTCGGTTGCACTCCCGCAGCCAGCGTTCCCTCGCCCACCGGATTCACCGACGTGATGGGCAACATTTTCGGCTACAACGCGCCCGATTACGCGGTGGGCTTCAACGTGACCATTCCCATCCGCAACCGCGCCGCACAAGCCGACCAGGTGCGCTCGGAGTTGGAGTACCGCCAGGCGCAGATGCGCCTGGAGCAGTTGCAGAACCAGATCCGCATCGAGGTGCGCAACGCGCAGTTCGCCGTGCAGCAGAACCGGGCGCGCGTGGACGCAGCCCAGGCGGCGGCCGACTTTGCGCAGCAGAGCCTGGACGCGGAGCAGAAGAAATACGCGCTGGGCGCTTCCACCAACTACAACGTCATGCAGGCGCAGAACAACCTGGCTATGGCGGAATCGAACCTGGTGGCGGCGCGCACCGCCTACGTCAAGCAGCGCGTCGAACTGGAGCGGGTAACCTCGCGCACGCTCAGCGACCTCGGCATCGATATCGGCGACGCGGAAACCGGTTCGGTGTCGAAGATGCCGACCGTGCCCGGCGTCACGCCGCGCCCGGCCAACCAGCAGTTGACCCAGCCGCAGACGCCGCCGGCCGCTCCGCAAACCCACGGGCCGGAGCCGCAGCAGTAGCGCCCATCTCAATCTCGATGTTGTGGAGGGCGGTCGACCTCGACCGCCCTCGATTTTTTACAGCCCATCGTGCTGGAGCGCGCACGCCCTCGTGCGCGTTCGCGGGCCGCACGCCGGTATGTTCAACTTTTTGTGGAGGGCGCTCGACCCCGACCGCCCTCGATTTTTTGTGCTTTGTTGATGGAGCACACTCGACCTCGACCGCCAGCTCTTTGCAGTCCCGTGGCCGGTCGAGGTCGACCGGCCTCCAGTTCCTCACGAGGCTTCCCTGCTACTTGCAACTTGAAACCAGAAACTGGAAACTCTCCTGTGCTCTCCGTCTGCCTGATCACCCAGGATGAAGAAGCGAACCTGCCTCACACGCTGGAAAGCGTGGCAGCCCTGGTGGGCGACCTGGGCAGAGAGATCATCGTGGTGGACTCCGGCTCGATCGACCGCACCCTGGAGATCGCAAAGCAGTATGGCGTTCGGATTTTCTCCGAGTCGTGGAAGGGCTTCGCCGCGCAGAAGAATTCGGCGATGGAGAAGGCGACCCAGCCGTGGATCCTCTCGCTGGACGCGGATGAACCGCTGGAGGAGGAGTGCGCGGAGGAGATCTCCACAATCCTCAAGGCAGTACCTGCTGGCGATGCATGGTGCCAGACAATGGGCGAAGGCTGGAAGAGCGCACCCGGCCTGATCGCCGGCTACTGGATCGCGCGCAAGAACCACTTCCTCGGCCGCTGGATTCGCCACGGCGGCTTCTATCCCGACCGCAAGCTGCGCCTGATCCGCCGCGGCGCCGGAAAATGGGTCGAGCACGGCGCCCACCCGACCATCGACGTCTCCGGCCCAACCGGCACGCTGCAAGGCGCCATGCTGCACTACGCCTATCCCACACTGCGCAGCTATCTCGAGCACATGAACAGCTACTCTTCGCAGCAGGCGAAGTTCATGGTCGGGAGCGGCCGGCGCGGCTTCGATTTCGTCAACATTGTGCTCAACCCGGCGGCGACTTTCCTCTACAACTACTTTTTCCGCCTCGGCTTCCTGGACGGCCGCGAGGGCTTCCTCCTGCACGCCTACCACTCCGCCTACGTGAGCTGGAAATACGCCAAGGTGTGGGAGATGACGCGGAAGAAGTCACCCTGAAGTGTCATCCCGAGCGAACGCGACTGAGTCCCCACTCCGTGCGCAGCAAGGAGGGAGGACGAAGAAGCGCGAGTCGAGGGAACTTTTGGTTCACGCAGACGAGCCGCAGCCACGGAAACCACAAGGTCCCTCGACTCCGCTCCGCTGGGGCATCGCTTCGCTCGGGATGACACACGTGAAATAGCGTCGCTGAACACGATGCTCTGCTACATCAGCCAAGGCCTACAGCTTCATCTCCCACGTCTCCGCAATCGAATTCAGCATCGGATTTGGCTCCTTGCGCACCAGCGTGAATCCCGTCGCGCGATAGATGCCCCGCGCCGCCGCCAGCTCGCTCTGCGTCCACAGCGTGATTTTGCGATAGCCGGCCCGGCGCGCGAAGCGGATGCACTCCTCGACCAGGCGCTTGCCCAGGCCCAGCCCGCGCGCCGAAGGTTCCACCAGCAGCAGCCGCAGCTTGGCCACCGTGTTGCTCTTGCGCACCAGGAACACCGAGCCGATGCGCTCGCCCTCGCGCTCCGCGATCCAGCAACGCTCGCGCTTGCGGTCCAGCTTCTGGATGAAGTGGGCGACGATCTCGGCCACCAGCGCCTCGAAGCGCTCGTCGTACCCGTACTCCTGCGAATAGAGAACGCCGTGGCGGTAGACGACCCAGCCCATGTCGCCGGGCTGGTGATCGCGCAGGATAATGGCCGGCTGCACCTCGCGCCTGGGCGTGAGGATGCTTTCCACGGCGCGCATCGAGGAGACCAGCCGCTCCTGCTCGGGCACGGGAAGCCGTTCCAGCAGCGCCGCCACCTGCCGCTCCGAACTGGCATTCAGCGGAGCGAAGGTCTTCCTGCCTCTCGCGGAGATGGAGAGCAGGACCTGGCGGGCATCGCTGGGCGAAGCCGCCTTCACGATCAAGCCCTGCCGCTCGAATCCGCGCAGGATGCGGCTGAGATACCCCGCGTCAATGGCCAGTCCCCTGCCCAGTTCGGTGGCGGTGGTCGACGCGCGGTGCGCCAGCTCGTAAAGCACGCGCACCTCCGTGAGCGAGAACGGACTGTCGTATAGGTGCTCGTTCAGCAACCCGATCTGGCGGGTATAGAAGCGGGTGAACTGGCGGACGGCGGCGATGCGGTTCTCGCGCTGGCGGGCAGAAGCGGCAGCGGCCATGGCAACCTCCCGGCGGAAGTTGCTATGGTCACCTAAATAGTTGACTCAGTCAAGTTATCGCGGCGGCCGATAGGACCCCAGGGTTGCGCTCAGGACACTCCCACCGAGACGCCGCGGCCTGCCACTTTACGGCTGGTTCTTCTTCTTGAGATTGGCGATGCGGTCGTCAATCGGCTTGCGGCCGGCGAAACCTTCGTCCTCGCCGTGCCAGTGCCCGATGGACTGCTCGCCCAGCTTCCAGCACAGCAGGATGGTGCGGTCTTCCAGTTCGCAGGGGAAGTCGAGCAGGCCCACGTCGAGGTCCTTCACCTGCACCCCGGCGGCGTCGATTTCCGCCAGCGCGTCCTTGGCCTGCTGCACCGAGCGCTCCAGTTCCGCCTTGCGCTTGGCCCAGTCCACCACGTTGAGATGGGTGCCGCCGTTGGCCAGAATGCGCGCCTTGATCTGCTCGAATTCCGACGACACCAGTTCCGCCCGCTTCTTGGCGGCGATGGCGCGCCGCAGCAGCGACTCCAGCACCGGCAGCAGGACCTGCGCTTCTTGCAGTGTGAACGTCTTTTTCTTCATTCCGTCACCAGTCGCCGGTGCCAGTCGCCAGCCCGGCCGGGTACACCGGCAACTGGCCACTGGCGACCGGTTACTGAATCTCCAGCATCCGGTCCAGCGCCACCCGCGCCCAGTGCTTGACCTCGTCGTCCACCTGGATGCGGTTGACCACGTTGCCGTCCACCAGGTTCTCCAGCGCCCAGCACAAGTGCTGCGGCGAGATGCGGAACATGGTGGTGCACAGGCAGCCCGACTCGTCCAGTGTCATCACCGTCTTGCCTTCACGGGCGAACTCCTTGCCCAGGCGGTTGACCAGGTGGATTTCCGTGCCCACGGCAAACTTCGAGCCTGCCGGCGCCTGCTTCACAATCTCGATCAACTTCTCGGTCGAACCCACCGCGTCGGCCTTCTGGCACACTTCCCAGCGGCACTCCGGATGCACGATCACCTGGATGCCCGGATGCTGCGCGCGGGCGCGGTCCGCGTGCTCCGGCAGGAAGCGCTGGTGCACCGAGCAGTGGCCCTTCCACAGGATGACCTTGGCGGCGCGCAGGCGCTCGGGCGAATTCCCGCCGTACAGCAGGTACGGATCCCACACCACCATGTCGTTGAGCGGAATCCCCATGGCGTAGCCGGTATTGCGCCCCAGGTGCTGGTCGGGAAGGAAGAACAGCTTGGAATTTTTGGCGAAGGCCCAGTGGAACGCGCCCTTCGCATTCGACGACGTGCACACCAGCCCGCCGCGCTCCCCGCAGAACGCCTTGATGGCAGCGGTGGAGTTCATGTAGGTGATGGGCGTCAGGCCCTGGCCGTCGTCGCTGGTGATGCCGAGGCGCACCAGTTGCTCCCAGCAAGCCTCGACTTGCGAGATTTCCGCCATGTCGGCCATGGAGCAGCCGGCGTTGAGGTCGGGAAGCACCGTCACCTGTCCCCGCCGGGCGAGCACGTCGGCGCTTTCCGCCATGAAGTGCACGCCGCAGAAAACGATGTAGCGGCCGTGAGTACGGGAGGCGATTTGCGACAGCTTGTAGGAGTCGCCGCGAAAATCGGCGAAGCGAATCACTTCGTCGCGCTGGTAATGGTGGCCCAGGATCACCGCCTCGCCGGCCAGCTTGTCCTTGGCCGCACGAATCCGCTCGTCCATGCTGCGGTCGGGCAGGACCAGGTAATTGTCGAGACTACACGCACTAGCAGTGGCTGCACCCAATTTTGTAACTCGCTTTCAGTTCCGCGGCTCGGGGCCATGGAACGGGGATGTTGAAAGCATCCTCCGGCTCCAGTAGATCCACTGCCCTCACGGGCCCGACCTACGGGGATGTTGAAGCCGTTGGTGGTTTCGGCACTACTTATCTGATGACCCGCGCACTTGCCCGGACTCAGAACCTAAGTCCTTACCTCACAGCCGGATGTGACGGGGCCAACACCATCATTGTGCACTCGGCGGCCCCGCCCGCGCAAGAGGTTCGCCAATCCAGCAAGACAGACGGAAAAACCCGCCTCGGGGGCGGGTTCCAGGTGATCCACGAACGCCGCTATTTGGGCAGGTGGAATGCGATGGTGATGAGCACGTCGCGATCGGTGGCCTGGCCGTCCAGCCGCGAAGGCTCGTAGCGCCACTTGCGTATGGCTTCCAGCGCCGCGGAGCGCAACAGCGCCGGACCGCTGACCGCCACCGGATTCTTGATCGTGCCCTCGCGCGAGACCACCGCCCGGATCTCCACGTTGCCTTCCACGTGCATCTGGCGCGCCACCGCGGGATAGACCGGATCCACACGATGGATCAGCTTGGCCTCCGTGATGCCCCCGGAGACCCTGGGCTGCACCATCGGCATCGCCGACGACGGCCGCGGCAGCGACGGCGCCGCACTCGCTTCCAGCGTCAGCGTCGGCGGCGCCACCGCCGCCGGCTGCGCGTGAACCACCGATACGTCGGAGGGTTCGCGCAGCGCCATATCCGGCGCCGGTGCCGGCTCGGGCGCGGTTCTCTTCTCCGCAGCCGCCGCCGG
>DASUBK010000162.1:0-4214 GCA_035763305.1 Terriglobales bacterium
CGGGATCGCCAACGCCATCGTCACGCCCGACCTGTACGAGCGCCACCGCCTGCCGCTGCTGGCCGAGCGATTTCTTTTGATCGAGGGCCGATTACAGAATCAGGACAATGTCATTTCGGTCAAGGCGGAGCGAATTTTGCCTCTGCAGGTGACCGCGGCCGAGACCCGCTCGCATGATTTTCACTAGAACGCGGCGTCTCATCAAGGGCAACGGATGCGCCACAGGGGCTAAAGCCCACTGGGTCTGAGTACGAACTTCGCGGGCCTGAAGGCCCGCGCTTCCACGGGGAATCAACACCCGTGATGCAGCCGGCGCGCAGTTCCGGCTTCGGCGGAAAATCCACAAGCAGACAGGTTATGATAGTCAGATATCGAACGCCCTCCGGAGCCGCTGGAGCGCCCGGGTGCGAGAGGAATTTCCCCAAGGAGAAGTAGGAGTACAGGAATGGCGAAAGCAAACGGTGCACGAACCCCGAAAAAGGCAACCAGGTCGGAAACCCCGCAGGCGGAAACCGCCCGCACCGCGACCGCTACTGCCGCCAAATCCAGCAAGCCCATGAGCGTCCCCGGTAAGGACAACGGAGGAGCGCGGCCGAGCCAGGAGGAGTTGCAGGAAGCCATCCGCCACCGGGCCTACCAGCTGTATTGCGAACGTGGCTACCAGGGAGGCAGTCCCGAGGAAGATTGGAACCGCGCCGAGCGCGAAGTCATGGCGCGCTATGGACGTTCCGCGTAGTACTGCGGCCGGACCCAGCAGAACATTTTGGGTTGCGTACTACTCATAGACGATGATGCGGTCCAGCTCCGCGTTCGCGAAACCGTGCTGCGGCAGGCGGGGTTCCAGGTGTGCGTCGCCACCAGCGGCGAGGGCGCCCTGGCCCTGCTGCGCAGCGAGGCGGTGGACGTGGACGCCGCTGTCTGCGACCACGTCCTGCCCGGCATCGGCGGCCCCGAACTGGTGCGCCGCCTGCGCGAACTCCGCCCCCAGCTTCCGGTCGTGGTCCTGACCGGGCGCCCGGGCGTGGAGCACGAGTATGCCGGCCTGCAGGTCGCTTTCCGGCTGAAGCCGCTCCCGCCGCCGGAGCTGATCGCCCTGCTTCTTTCCCTGGTCCGCCGCGCTGCCTGAGCCGTTGTGACTCTCATCACCCCCGGAAGTGATGTATTTTCCCCATGCTTCTCAGGTTGCGGAGCCTCGCCGGTTTTGAAACAATACGCAGCAAGGACTGTGAGTACCCCCTAAAATGCCGGCAATCGGAAGTTTTGCCCTTCTCCTGGCGCTAGCCCTGAGCGTCTATTGTTTCGCCGCGGGAGCGTTGGCGTTATTCCGCAAGGATGGGACCGAGCGGCTCGGCGAGACCGCGCGCCGCGCCGGCATCGCCGTGTGGGCGGCGGTGACCATCGCCGCCATCGTGCTGGTCTACGCCACCTTCAGCAACGACTTCTCCATCGCCTATATTCGCGATCACAGCAACATCGCCCTGCCGGCCCCGTACAAGTTCGCCGCGCTATGGTCGGGTCAGGAAGGCTCGCTGCTGTTCTGGTCGCTGCTGCTGGCGACCTACGGCCTGGTGCTGCGGCTGCGGCACAAGGTGGACCAGCGGCTGACCGCGTATGCCTCGGTCATCATCGCGGCGGTGCAGATCTTCTTCCTGCTGGTGGTGAACTTCGCCGCCAATCCCTTCGCGCTGACCACCGGCGCGATTCCCGCCGACGGCAACGGCCTCAACCCGCTGCTGCAGTATCCCGAGATGGTGATCCATCCGCCCATGCTGTATCTCGGCTACGTAGGCATGACGGTGCCGTTTGCCTTTGCGCTGGCGGCGCTGATCATGCGCTACCCGGGCGAGAAGTGGATTCACATCACCCGCCGCTGGACCATGGTGACCTGGCTCTTCCTGACCTGCGGCATCTTCCTCGGCGCGCACTGGGCCTACAACGTGCTCGGCTGGGGCGGCTACTGGGGCTGGGACCCGGTGGAGAACGCCTCGCTGCTGCCGTGGCTGACCGGCACCGCCTTCCTGCACTCGGTGATGATGCAGGAGAAGCGCGGCATGATGAAGGTGTGGAACGTGTGGCTGATCTTCTGCACCTTCATGCTCTCGATCCTGGGCACGCTACTGACGCGCAGCGGCCTGGTCAGTTCGGTGCACGCCTTCGCGCAATCCTCGATCGGCAACTGGTTCACCGCGTTCCTGGCGCTGACGGGCGCCGTGTGCGTGTTCTTCTTCGTCAAGAACCGCTCTCATCTGAAGAGCGAGCATCAACTGGAGTCGCTGGTCTCGCGCGAATCCAGCTTCCTGTTCAACAACCTGGTCCTGCTGGTGGCCTGCTTCACCGTGCTGTGGGGCACTCTGTTCCCGGTGCTGAGCGAGTGGGTGACCGGCTCGAAGGTCACGGTGGGCCCGCCCTTCTTCAACCGCGTGAACGTGCCCGTGGCCGTCCTGCTGCTGTTCCTTACAGCCGTGGGTCCGCTGCTGGCGTGGCGCAAAACCTCGGTGGAGAGCATCAAGCGCAACCTGTTGCTGCCCTTCTGCGTGACCGTGGGCGCGGCGGTGCTGATGATCGCCTTCGGCTTCCGGCCCTGGGCCGACGTGCCCGCGTTCTACTCTTTCATTACCATCTGCCTCAGCATCCTGGTGGCAGCGACCATCGTTTCCGAGTTCGTGCGCGGCTCCCGGGTCATCGCGCGCCAGACCGGCACCAACGCCGCCATCGGCATGTTCACGCTGACCCGGCGCAACACCCGCCGTTACGGCGGCTACCTGGTGCACTTCGGCGTGATCCTGATCATGATCGGCTTCGCCGGCGCGGCCTTCAACCAGGACAAGGAACTGGAATTGGGCAACGGCGACAAGATGCAGATCGGCGCCTACACGCTGACCTGCCGCTCGTACACCCAGGACGACAATCCGAATTACAGCAGCGAGTGGGCGATCATCGATGTCGCCAAGTACGGCAAGCCCATCGGCCAGTTGTTCCCCGAGCGGCGCTTCTACAAGGCGAGCGAGACCACGCAGACGATGGTGGCCAACCGCTCCACACCGAAAGAGGACCTGTACCTCGTCTACAGCGGCCGCAACCAGGACACCGGCCGCCCCATCATCCGCGCGCACCTGAACCCGCTGGTGTGGTGGATTTGGGTGGGCGTCCTCGTAGTTGTGGGAGGAACGCTGATCGCGCTGGTTCCGAGCACGGCGAGCGCGCGCATGCCGCTGCCGGCGAGGGTGCGGCTGGCGGTCCCGGCAACGTCGGGAGAAACCGTGGGGGCGGGACGATGAACCAGTCACCAGTCACCAGTCGCCGGTCGCCAGTCGCCGGCGGGAATGCGTGGGGACAGGCGCCCTCGCCCGGGGTCCCCAGCG
Source organism: Terriglobales bacterium (assembly GCA_035763305.1). Lineage (GTDB taxonomy): Bacteria > Acidobacteriota > Terriglobia > Terriglobales > Acidobacteriaceae > DASUBK01. Next base: position 3,363 of record DASUBK010000162.1, read on the forward strand.
CGCCGGCGCTGGGGTGGTCGTCAGTCCGGCCGAGCGCAGCTCGGCGTGTTCTTCCCCTATTCGGCCTCGTGCTCGCCATCGTGCTCTTTATGGGCGCCGGTGATGAGACTGCCAGGTTCAACGACATCGGGCACAAGCTGATGTGCCGCTGCGGTTGCGCCCAGGTGCTGCTGGAGTGCAACCACGTCGGCTGCACCTATTCCGACAAGATGCGCGGCGAGTTGATGGCCGGCCTGCAGAAGGGCGACAACGACGACCTGATCCTGCAGTCGTTCGTGCAGGAATACGGCACCGTGGTGCTGGCGGCGCCGACCACCACCGGCTTCAACCGCGTGGCCTGGATCATGCCCTTCGTTGCCCTGGGCCTGGGATTGCTCACCGTGATCCTCGTGGTGCGCGCCTGGCGCGGGCACCTGCAACCGGCGCCGGCGGGAGCCTTGCCCGCCGAGGCCGTGGACGCCTATCGCCAGCGGGCGCGCGAGGAGACCGAACTATGATCCTGATGGCCTGTGCGGTGATGACGGCGGGGCTGCTGTTCTACGTGTTCTCGCCGCCGGCGCGCATGGAGCAGGCGCCGGAGAAGACCCGCGCCGCCTTCCTGCGCGAGCGCAAGGACACTATCTACGAGAACCTGCGCGATCTGAATTTCGAGTACAAGGCAGGAAAGGTGCCGGAGGCGGATTACCTGTCGCTGCGCACCACGCTCGAGGGCGAGGCCGCGGCGGTGCTGGCCGAGATCGACCTGCTGGAGAATTCCACCGCCTTCGTACCCAAAGGAGCCCGCATTTGAAGTCCCCTAGTCTGGCGCGCCGCCGCGGCGCCGCGCTTTTGGTCAGCCTCTTGCTGTTGGCC
>DASUBK010000163.1:0-6635 GCA_035763305.1 Terriglobales bacterium
CGCTGTACCTGCGCGACCTGTGGACGACCGAGGCACGGCTCTACGGGCTGGATATCTTTCCCACGTTCGCGCTGGACCTGAATGCCCGGGCGGATGGCGAGTTCGACGTCGTCTTCCGCAATCGTGAGCGCGACGGATGGGGAGACAGCAAGTGGCTGGCGCTGGCGTCGTTCTTGCGCGGGGTCTTCCAGCAGACGGTCTATCCCGAATACTTCAATGTGCACCAGTCGGGGCTCAACCTGACCGGAATGGCGCGATGGGATGCGGAGAAGCGGCGGTACCAGGCGGCTGCATCCGCAGCGTGGCGAGGCGACGCGCGCCGCCGCCTTGAGGCGGGCGTGGACGTTCGCAATGAGAACTGGGACATTCGCCGCTCGTTTACCGGAGCGGCGCCGCTGCTGGGCGGCCTGAATCTGCGGCGGGAAAGCTTCAGCGCCGGACTTACATCATTTGTTAGCGGCCGCTGGACGTGGTCGACCGGCGCGGAGCTTTCGCATCGCGATTACCGCAGCGTGGTCGCGGGCCCGGCTCTGACGCCATCTCTGTTGTCGCAAGGCTACCAGCTGAAGCACCGGGCGGGAGTGGACTACGAGTTGTGGCGCGTTCCGGAAGCGCGCTTCGTGGTGCGCGCCGGAGGCTCGTCGCAGGAGGCGAGAATCTGGTCGCAGCCCAGCCATGTTTTCCTGAAGCTCCAAGGGTCGCTGGGGGCGCAGTGGTTTCCGCAGTCGCGCGGCGACGACTATCAGACGCGGGCGCGGGTTCGGGCGGGCAAGACCGTGGGGCAGGTTCCATTCGACGAACTCTTTCGTCTTGGCCTCGATCCCGACAACGATCTTCTCCTGCGCGCCCACATCGGCACGCGCGGCGGGCGCCCGGGGAGCTCCCCGCTGGGACGCAACTATTTCCTGTCCAACTGGGAACTGGACAAGAAGGTCTACCAGGCCGGCCTGATTGGAGTGAAGTTCGGGCCGTTTGTTGACACCGGCAAGATCAGCGATCCGGCTCCGGGACTGGGCTCGCAGAAATGGCTGTGGGACCTCGGGGCGCAAGTCAAACTGCAGGTGCTGGGTGTAGGACTGGTGTTTTCGTATGGCAAGGACCTGCGTTCCGGCGCCAACGCATTCTATGCGAGGTTGGGACGGTAGCGGCTCTGGCTTAGTGGCTGGCCATCGGCCGTCCGGTGGTCGCCTTCGCACGATCGGGGGAGAGCGCCAGGAATGCCGCCGCTAACAGTTTGCTCTCATCGTCGGCGGGAACGTTCCAGCGGGTCGCACTCCGGTGCACGGCGGCGCTGAGTTCCGCGGGCGAGCACGAACACAGCTTGCCGACAATGACCACGGCCGCCAGGAATGAGCCTTCCGCCGACGGATGAAAGCCGTCAGGGCCGTACAGGCGCGTTGCTTTCTTCGCCAGAATGTATTGCCAGGCAGCGCCCGCCGGAAGGAATACGCCATCCACTTCCTGCGCGGCTAAGCGGTAGCTTTCGACGACGCGATCGAAGTCGGCGCTGCGGGAAGCGGAGGGCCACACGGCCAGCAATGCCGGAGTCGCTCCCGCCGTGCGGATGGCGGCATTCCATCGCCGGGCAAAGTTAACGAGGAGTTCGCGGCTCTCCGGCAGCGCTGAGGGACCTTGCTGCAGCACGACCCACTTCCAGTGCCCCTGCTGGAGCCGATGTGCGGCCTCGCCCTGTTGCCAGTGGTCTTCCAGGCTGAAGTTGGGTAAGGCGACCGCTTCGGTGTGAAGGCGGCAGTGCGGCGTAGCGCCGGCAAGGACCGAGACCATGCGCGGCAGATCGTTGGTATATGTCAGGCTGTTGCCGATGAAGAGAACCCTTTGCTCGGGCTGGGACGAGTTTTGAGCGCAGGCGCAGCAGACAAGGAAGTAGACCAATGCCGCCGTCAGCCCGGATCGATATGGCGCCCTGCTCACGACCCGATGATAGGGAAAACGATGGCGAATGTGTGGGGCGCAGGGGCAGGAATAGGGAAATTGGCGATGAGCCGACAGGGTTGCCTGCGGCATTGATGCAGGCGGGAACGCGCGCTTCGCAGCCGGGACTGCGACCCTCAAGCAGCTTAGCCGCATCTCAGTACGCGTGCAGTTCTCGCTGCCATCCCGTGAGCAGGCCGCCAAGGCTTCCGCAGGCAAGCCGCGCAAGCGCTTGAACTTGCGCGAGTTGCTGCGGCCGCATCTGGCTGCGCTGACCCTCGGATTTCTCGCCGTGGTGGGCGAGGCGGTCGCCAACCTGCTGGAACCCTGGCCGCTCAAGATCGTTCTCGACGACGTGCTGCGCAACCACCAGAGTCATGCCGCGATCATGCGCCACATTTACGGCTGGGTGGGAAGCGACAAGGTAGACATCCTCAAGTTCGCCTGTTTTGCGGTCCTCGCCATCGCGCTGCTCGACGGAATCTGCACCTATGCCGAGAAGTATCTGACCACCAGTGTCGCGCAGTGGGTGGCCTACGACCTGCGGCGCACCATTTATTCGCACGTGCAACGGCTATCGCTTTCGTATCACGACCACAAGCGCACCGGCGACCTGATCAGCCGCATCACCGACGACATCGACGCGATCCAAGGCTTCATCACCTCGAGCCTTCTGACCTCGCTGGTCAACGTGGTGACGCTGGTGGGGATGATCGGGGTGATGTTTTATCTCAACTGGAAATTTACGCTGATCGCCCTGTCGGTAGCGCCGGCACTGGCAGTGATCGTTTACAGCTATACCCGGCGCATCAAGAAGGCGGCGCGCGCGGTGCGCAAGAAGGAAGGTGAGATCACCTCGGTGGTGGAAGAAGTACTGTCCTCCATCCGCGTGGTGAAGGCGTTTTCGCGCGAAGACTACGAGGTCAAGCGCCTGGATGAGCAGAGCCTGGAGAGTGTCGAACTGTCGTTGCGCGCGCGCAGCCTGAAGGCGAAGCTCACGCCGCTGGTGGGGCTGGTGGTGGCCGGCGGCACGGCGCTGGTGCTTTGGTTCGGAGCGCGGCTGGTCCTGGCGAGCGCGCTCACCGCCGGATCGCTGGTGGTGTTCATCCTGTACCTGGCCAAAATGTACAAACCGATGCAGGAGCTGTCGAAGATGACCGACGCGTATTCCAAGGCGGCGGTCGGCTACGAGCGCATCCAGGAAGTGCTGCACACGCACGACGAGGTCAAGGATGCGCGCCACGCGAAGCGGGCGCCGCGCTTTCACGGCGAGATCGAGTTCGACCACGTTTCCTTCAGCTACTCCGACGAGAGGCCGATCCTCAACGATGTCAGCTTCTCCATTCAGCCGGGACAGGTGGCAGCGCTGGTGGGTCCGACGGGCGCGGGGAAGAGCACCATCATCAGCCTGGTACCGCGCTTTTACGATCCGAGCTCCGGCATAGTGAAGATCGACGGGGTGGACATCCGGCGGTTTCAGCAGAAGTCGGTGCGGCGGCAGATCAGCTTCGTGTTGCAGGAGACGCTGCTGTTTCACTCGCCGGTGTGGGCGAACATCGCGTATGGCAAGCCGGAGGCGTCGCGCGAGGAAATCGTGCGCGCCGCTGAGATCGCCAACGCCAGCGAGTTCATCGAAAAGCTGCCGCAGGGCTATGACACCGTGCTGGGCGAGCGCGGCATGACGCTTTCCGGAGGCCAGAGGCAGCGCTTGGCGATCGCGCGCGCGGTCATCCGCAACGCGCCCATCCTCATCCTGGACGAGCCGACCACCGGGCTGGACTCCGAATCCGAGCAACTGGTGTTGCAGGCGCTGGACCGGCTGATGGAAGGGAAGACGTCCATCGTCATCGCCCATCGACTTTCCACCATCCAGCGCGCCGACTGCATCTTCGTGGTGCAGGACGGCAGAATCGTCGAACAAGGCACGCACGACAAGCTGCTGCGCCGCAAAGGCCTGTATGCCGACCTGTACGACGCGCAGTTCAGCAAGGAAGAAACTTACCGCGCCGGCTGAGCGGAAGATGGATCCAGCTGGGAGAGGCTGGCGATCCGTTGCTCGACGGTCGAGGCGTAGGCTTCGACCTGCTCGGGAGTGTAACCGGCAGCGCGGAAGGCGTCGCGAATCTGCTTGGGCGTCAGTTGCGCCAGCAGCGAGGCGATCCAGCGCACGTCGGCGCGCGGAATGTGTTTTCCGATCCAGTGGTTGCCGATGTATTTCCACCACATGGGAGGGTTGAACACGTAGAGAAAGGGAGGATGGGTGGGGAAGTTCAGGTCCACGTACTCGGGCGTGACCTTGGCCACGAACTTCGAGCGGCGGTACGCGGGCAGGTTGTTCTTCGACATGGCATCGGTATAGCTGCGGCCCATGCGCCCGAAGGAAGCGCCCACGTCGGTGACCTCGTACAGTTCTTTCCCGTCCTTTTCGCCGCGGATGGCGTTGTTGCCGGTGTAGAGGTCCCAGTTGCTGATCAGGGCCATCATGACGCGCAGGCCGTTGAACTCGCGTCCGCCACGGAAGGGATTGTGGCGCCAGTCCCAGGCGCCCTTTTTCTTGCCGGCGTCGGCCGGTTGTTGCTGCAGGCGGACGCCTGCAACGTGACCGTCGGCGTGTACGAACTCCTGCCCGCGATGCAGGTGTTTGGGCAGGCCGTCGATCTGCAAATCAGGGAAGAAGTAGTTCTCGTTGGACGCGTAGCCGACGGCCCACAGCAGGCGCACGGCAACGGTCTCCGGCTGCGCTTCCAGACCGACCTTGGCGCGCCACTTGTGGCCCTCGGGGTCGAGGACGTCGAATTTAGGGCTGTTGCCGTTGCGGTCCTCTTTAAGAAATTTCATCGGCCCGTGGGGCAGGTCAGCCTTGCCGCCGGGGCCATAAAATAGGTCGCGAGATTTGATGTCGCCGGGATCCGACCAGAGGAGAGCAGCGGCCGCGCGGGCCGGATGGTCGCGCTTCTGCGACTGCGCGGCGGCGGGCGAAGCAGCAGCCAGGGTGAGCAGCAAGCAAATCGAGAGCGCGCCTCGGCACAAAGATCCCGTGGCGCGCCCGGCCAGAGTTGCGCTTGCAGAGTCTCTCATTTGCTCCCGAATCTTGGATGCCGGCAGCTCCGGCCGGGAGCACTGCCAATGTGATTGTTTTCAACGACTGGCGGCTCGTTGAGCAGCGGGGAATGTGCATCCAATCAGGTGGGAGCAGAAGCCGGATGAGACTGCTAGTTCAACCAGCGGATGGAGTCGAGCCGATTGTGGCCGGCATCCGCAAAGCCAAGAAGTCGGTGGAGATCATGATTTTCCGCTTCGATCGCCGCGAGGTGCGGCAGGCGCTGATCGAGGCGGTGCGACGCGGCGTGGCCGTTCACGCGCTGATTGCCTTTACCAATCGGGGAGGAGAGAGAAAGCTGCGCGAGCTGGAGACCGACTTCCTGGCTAACGGCATCACGGTAGGTCGTACTGCGACAGGGTTGAAGCGGTATCACGGCAAGATGATGGTGGTGGACCGCAAGGAAGTGTACGTGCTCGGCTACAACCTGACGCGGCTGGATATCGAGCACAGCCGCAGCTTCGGGCTGGTCACGCGCAATCCCAAGCTGCTGCGGGAAGCCATCCGGCTGTTCGAGGCCGACAGCAAGCGCCAGGCGTACCGGCCGGAGCATGCGCGCTTCGTGGTCAGCCCGGAAAACGCGCGCAGCGTTCTGGCGCGCTTTCTCCAGGGCGCGCGCAAGGAACTGCTGATCTACGATCCCGAACTCAGCGATCCCGGGATGCTGCGCATTCTGCGCAAACGGCAGGAAGCCGGAGTGAAGGTGCGGGTCGTCGGCAAAGTGCAGGACGGCCGCGTGCCGGCGCGTCAGCTCAAGCCCATGCGCCTCCACGTCCGCATGATCATCCGCGATCGCCAGCAGGCATTTCTCGGCAGCCAGAGCCTGCGGCGCGAGGAATTGGAGTCGCGACGCGAGATCGGCGCGATCTTCCGCCACGGCTCCGCGATCAACACGCTGGTGCGAACCTTTAAGAAGGATTGGGCCGCTTCGCTTGCGGGGAAGAAAGAGCGACAGCGGACCGTGGTGATGGCGGAGGCTCCGGAAGTCGTGGCGAAGGCGGTTCGCAAGGAGCTTCCGGTGCAGCGGGTGGTGGCGCGCCTGGCCAGGGAGATCAAGCCGAAGGCCAACGGCAAGCTGCCCGCGAAACGAATCGAAAAGAAGGTGAAGAAGGTCCTTCGCAGCAGCGTCAAGCAAGTGGTGAAAGAAGCGCTGGAGGAGACCGTGAAGCCGGCGGCGTAGGATGCCAATGATTCGACGAGTTTCTACATTGACGGCGGTGGCCGCGCTACTGCTGGCTGCATCCGCGTGGACCCAGCCTTCCGCCGCGAATTCCGACGTGGTGAAGGATTTCGCGGCGCGCGTGACGCACTACATGCAGGTGCGCACGCAGCAGGCCGGCTCTTCGCCGAAGCCGACGAATTCGAGCGTCAAGCTGGCGATGACACAGCAGCAGATGGCGGAGCGGATCCGCACCGCCCGCGCGGGTGCGCGCCAGGGCGACATCTTTACTCCCCAGATCAGCCAATATTTCCATCGCCAGATCACCGCGACGCTGTCGGGTCGCCAGGGGAAGAAGATTCTGGCCAGCCTGCGGCGCGCCGAGCCGGTGAAAGCCGTAGTCCTTCGCGTGAACGAAAAATATCCTGAGAGCAAGCCCCTGCA
>DASUBK010000164.1:0-4452 GCA_035763305.1 Terriglobales bacterium
CGCCGCGATCGCGTAGATGGTCAGCAGCAGCAGCAGGGGCTCGATGGGGTGGCGGTAGCGGGGAGAGGCGCGTGTCAGGTAGTAGGCCACCGGGTAGAGCGCGAGGATGCCGGCGAAGAGTCCCGCGGCGTAGGCCTGGCGGCGCGACATCAGCCACAGTCCGGCGAAGGCAATCGCCGTCCACAAACCGAAGCCGGCGTGCTTGGCGAAATCGAATTCCCAGCCGCCGACCACTTCTTCCTTGGGCTCGCCCAGCCAGAAGAAGAAGACGCGCTTGTAGGTCCAGCCGAGGAATTTGGCAGTGTGCCGGTGGACGAAGATGTTCACCTGGTCGCGCATGGCGTCGATGTAGGCGATCTCGCCCATCTGCTGGAAGCGGAGCATAGCGCGGGGATCGTTGCCGGGATGCTCGGAGCGGGTCCAGAAGCCGTCGGAGAGCGGGTTGTTGCTGAGATGCAGCTCCAGCCAGAAGTTGTCGCGCACCAGGATGAAGCGGTGGAAGGCGCGGTAATTGCGCACGGTCCAGGGCACGATCATGGCGGCGGCAATGGCGGCGGCGAGGGCGGCGCGGCGCCACGGCAGGCTGCCCTCGAGCGCCAGCCAGATCAGCGTCACCGGAGCGATGGCCAGCAGCGCGGGATTGGTCAGCGCCATGGCGCCCCACAGCAGGCCCATCCAGATCCACTGGCGTGCGGACTCGTCGATATCGCAGCGCAGGGTTTGCAGGATGGCCAGGCTCAGCAGCAGCGCGGAGAGGCTGGTCTCCCACACCATGCGCACCGGCCAGTAAATGGCATAGGGGAACAGAGCCCAGGTCCAGGCGGTCCAGCGGGCGACGCGCCGGTCGAAGACGCGCTTGCCGATGCGATAGAGCACGGCGCAGATCAGCGCCGAGAAGAGGCTGTCGAGCGAGAGGATGGCGATGGCGGCAGCGCGGCTGTAGACGCCGAAGATTTTGAAGATCGCCGCCAGCAGGCCGGGATAAAGCGGCGGCACCAGCGCGGTGGGGCCGGTGGGAAGGTCGAAGGGCGAGCTGAAGCCCTGGCCGGTGGCAAGAGAGCGGGCGACGCGGCCCATCTCGAAGCCAAAGTTCTGGAAGTCGTTGCGCGGGTTGATGCGGTAGGTGTGGCCCAGGAAAATCACGGCCAGGCGCAGAACGAAGGCGACCAGGACGATGGTGCGAACGCGAGTGCCGCGCGGCTCGATGCGGTCGGGAAGGAGAGTGGGAGTGGAGGGATCGCTCACGCGGGACAAAAATATCATGGCGCCAGCGCAGGATGGCAGCTACGGGTCCGCAGGCGAGGGCGCCTGCGGCTACGTGATTTCGGGGGGAGCTGGGGGATTCGCTTCCGGCGGCGGAGCGGGTTGCTCGACAGAAGGCCCGGGCAGCGTTTCCGGCGAGGATTGCGGCATCGGCTCGGTGCGTGTCGCGACTTCAGGCGGTGGAGCGGCGGGCGTTGTGACGGCACGCGGCTGGGCGGCCAGCCGGGAGACGCCGAACGTTGCCAGCACCACCACCGCGAACCAGAAAATGGCGTGGCCGCGCATCCAGCCGGTCCCGCCGTAGAGCAGGCCGGTGTAAAGTCCGCCGACGAAAGCCACGGCCATGCGCGGGCCGTGGCCGGCGCTGAAGATGAGCAGGAAGGCCGACAGGGTGGCGATCAGGGCGAAAAGCAGAGGCGAATCGAGCTTGCCGACGAGGTAGACGAGAAGGATGAAGTCGCCGGCGAAATACAGCGACCAGGAGAAGTCGTGGTGGTGCCAGTGGCGTCCGCCGAGTCCGGCGGCGACGATGTTGACTACCGCGAGCGCGCCGAGACAGGTGGCGGTCTGACGGGCGTCGTCGGGGCGAACCTCCCTCCACCAGTAGGCGGCGGCCACCAGCAGCGCGCACCAGCGCAGGATCGCCTGCCACACGATGCCGCGCACCAGGAAGCCGGGGCGGCCGTGAAGCCAGTTGGGAATCAGCGCCAGCGCGAGCAGGAAGAAGAGGTTGGTGCCGATAAAGAGATAAGCCTGCGGGGGGTCGACAAAGGGGAGAGCAGCCGCAGCGAAGATGGCGGCCGCCAACGCCACGGCGAATGCCGCCAGCGCTGCCCAGGCCTGGAAGCGGCGCGCCGCCTGCTCTGCCGTGGTCACGCTATGAGCGTATCAGTTGTCAGTTGTCGGTTGCCAGTTGTCAGTTGTCGGTTGCCAGTTGTCAGTTGTCGGTTCTCGGATCGGCAACCGGCAACCGTCAGAAGACCTTGGTGATGCCTTCGGTGAGCACCAGCAGGCGGTCTTCGATGGCGGCGGCGCGGGCCTCGCTGTGCAGGAAGCGCAGGGGCTCGTCGATGGGCTCGTGGGAGAGGCGGAAGCTGCCGTAGTGCATGGGCACCATCCAGCGTGAGCCGAGGTCGAGGAAGGCGCGCACCGCGTCCTCGGGATTGGTGTGGTTGTTGCGGTAGGCGGGCGGATCGTAGGCGCCGATGGGCAGCAGCGCGACCTCGGGCTGGAGGCGGCGTCCGATTTCGCGGAAGCCGTTGAACCAGGCGGTGTCGCCGGCGTGATAGAGCGAGTGCTGGCGGGAGCGGATCACGTACCCGCCGTAGCCGCGGTGCATGTCGCGCAGGATGCGCGCGCCCCAGTGGTTGGCGGGCACGGAGGTGATGCTCAGGCCGTGGTCGCGGCGCTCGGCCCACCACGTCATTTCCTGCACCTCGCGGAAGCCGAGGTCGGAGACCAGGTCGGCCACGTGCTCGGGAACGATGACCTGCGGCGCGCGGCCGGACTTGGCGAGGCTGTGGCGGGCGATGGCGCGCAGCGAGGGCCGGTGCAGGTGGTCGAAGTGGGCGTGCGTCACCAGCACGGTGTCGATCGCGGGCAGGTCCTTGATGCGCAGGCCCGGACGGCGCAGGCGCTTTAGGACGAAGAGCCAGCGGGCGAAGTTGGGGTCGATCACCAGGTTCTGTCCGCCCATCTGGAGAAAGAAGCTGGAGTGGCCGATGAAGGTGAGCCCCATCTGGCCAGGTTCGACCAGCAGCGGCTTGCGCGCGCGGCCCACGCGCGGCTGGACGGCGGAATGACGCACCAGCTGGGTAAAAGTGCGGGCGCGGCGGCGGAGGCTGCGGCTCAACATCTGCATAGTTAGACGCGGAAATGAGGATTCACGACTCAGGCTCGATTGCCGATTGCCGGGTTCCGATTGCCGAATCGAGAAGCAATTCGGCAGCGCCGCAATTCGGCAATTCTGCAATTTTACGGTTCATTCCTTGACCGATGAACAGCCAGCGTTTCTAATCGAACGTTACGATTTCGAGGGGAACGATTATGCGCGTGGCATTTCTGGGCTTGGGGATCATGGGTCGGCCGATGGCCGCGAACCTGGTGAAAGGCGGGCACGAAGTGGCGGTGTGGAACCGCAACCGGCGCTCCGACGTGGAGGGCGCCTCCACCATGGCGACGCCGGCGGAGGCAGCCGCGGGGCGGGACGTGGTCTGGACCTGCGTTTCCGACACCAACGCCGTCGAGCAGGTGCTGTTCGGCGCCAACGGCGTCGAGCAGTCGCTGGCCCCGGGCATGGTAGTCGTGGACTCCAGCACCATCTCGCCCTTCGCCACCCAGAAATTTGCCGAGCGCGTGCGGGCCAAGGGCGCCGACTACCTCGACGCGCCCATCACCGGCTCGAAAATCGGCGCCGAGAACGCGCAACTGGTGTTCATCGTCGGCGGGCGCAAGGAGACCATCGAGAAGGTGCGTTCGCTCTTCGATGTGCTGGGCAAAAACGTTCTCCACATGGGCGACACCGGCAAGGGACAAACGGCGAAGATCGGCATGAACCTGATGATCGCCCTGATCTACGAGGGCTTCGCCGAGGCGCTGACGCTGACCGCCAAGCTGGGACTGGAGTCGGAGAAGCTGATGCAGTTGATCCAGGCCTCCATGGTGCGTTCGGGCGTGGTGGACTACAAGGCGCCGTTCGTGCTCAAGCGCGACTTCTCGCCCAACTTTCCTCTGCGGCTGATGCACAAGGACATCCACCTCATGCTCGACGCGGCGCACGAGGTGCGGGTGAAGCTGCCCGGCCTGGAAACGGTGGACGAAATCTACGAAATCGCCACCGAGGAAGGTCTCAAGGACCAGGACTACGCGGCCACGCTGGAACTGCTGGAGAAGTGGGCGGGAGTCGAAGTCAAGGGCACGTCGGCGAGCCGCTAGTTTCAGTTTCAGTTTCAGTTTCCGCGTGCGGCGCTCTGCCGGTCGGGTTCGACCGGCCTGCAACACGCGCGTCCGGCGAAACGAGAAACTAGTAACCAGAAACTGGAAACTGCTATAGTCCGTGGGCTACCTCCACCGGGAATCCGACCGCTCATGGAACTGATCTCGCCGGCCGATTATGCCAAGCAGACCGTGCAGACGGTGCAGGACTACTCCCTGCTCGCGTGGCGGTCGGTCACCAACATATTCGCCCAT
>DASUBK010000165.1:0-3929 GCA_035763305.1 Terriglobales bacterium
GGTTGTTGGCGGCGAGCTTTTGATTGACGCGCTGTACCACCTGGATAATGGCATTCTGCAGGCGGGCGCTGTCGTTGACCTCGAACACCGCCTTCCAGGCCGGCGTCGGTAACGGCGGCCCATCGAGCGCCACCGCCACATCACCGCCGAGCGCGGCGGCGATGTCGTTGCGCAGGCTGATGCCGAGTTCCTGCTCCAGGTTCTGCTCGCGCTGGGCGCCGTCGGGACGAGTGGCGGCGATGGCCATCACGTCGTCGAACATGGCGGCCGGCGACTTGGAGAGGCCGGCGAAGACGATGGAAGCGTCGGGCGAGATAAACTCCAGCGAACGGACCGGCGCCGGCGCGGCCAGCCAGGAGGCGATGCCGGTGCGCGGGCCGTTGAAGTTGAGGGTGGCGCGGTTGTCGGCCTGGCCGTTCTGATCGCGATGTTCCAGGATGAGGAAGTGCACGTTGCCGAAGCCGGCGGCCTGCAGCCCGGCCCGCGGATTGGTCGAGCGGGCCTGCATGGCTTCCAGGTTCGCGGCCACCAGGATGCCGGCGCCGCGCGTGTAGGAAGCGGAGATGGCCTTGCCGAAGTCGGAGGCGGCAAAGCCGCTCGCGCCGGCGTCGAGTTGGGCGTTGATGCGCTGCAATCCGACGACCGTGGGTGCGACTACCAGGTAGTCGGGCCGGATGAGGATGAGCAGTTGCTTGCTGTCCTGCGTGGCCGGCATGGACGCCAACTGCTGCGGATTGACGATGACGATGTGGCCGCCGTCGGTAGATTCGGCGTTGATACGCTCCACCTCGCCCTGCAGATAGGAGGCGATGCCGGCATCGTTGATCCTGGCGAGCGCCGCTACGCCGGCGTCGGGACCCCAGCCGCCGATGCCGAGCACGACAACTTCATCGCCCAGGTAGCGCGAGAGTTGCCGCATGCGCTCGACCATTTGGGTGAACCTGGTGCGCGAGTCGGCGCTGTGCGTCTGCGTCCACCACTGGCTCAGCACCGGGCTGTCCTGCAGTTGCTGCTGGAAGATCTCGTTGGCCTGGCCGAGGGCTTCGCCTAGGTTGGGAATGCTGACGTAGAGCAGCGTGTCGGGCGGCGCCAGAGGAAGAATCGCGCTCTGGTAGCGCGGCCCGGGCAACTGTACGTTGGCCTCGATGTTCTGCTTCAGCTTGGCGAATTCGGCCAGCAGCGCCAGGTGGTTGTCGAGGTTCTGGCTCCAGGAGATTTCCTTGGCCACGGGAACGTAGCCGGAGGCGGCGCTGGTGTTGGTTTCGTCGCCGGACTGGAGCAGGGAATCGGTGCCGTTGGCTGCCACCTGCACCGCGCCTTCGATGACCGCCACGCGCGAGCCCTTCAGGCCGGAGTTGACGGAGAAGATGGTGCCGGTGACGGCGGCGCGCAAGTCATGCGCCTTGACGTAGAGGTGGCCGCGATTGCGCTTGGCGGCCTGCACGATGATTTTGCCGCCGTCGAGCATCAGGGTGGTGTCGTAACGCTGGGCGGAGACGGCCAGTTGAGTGCGCTCGTTCAGTTCGACCACCGAGCCGTCGAGCAGCTTGAGGAAGGCATGGCCGCCGGCGGAGGTGCGAACGCTCTCGCCTTCGGCGATCTGCGCGCCGGGCTGCAGCAGCTTGGCGCTGGCGGCGGAGAGCACGTACACCTGTCCCTCGGCGGATTGCAGGGTAGCGCGCGCGCCGGCGGGAGTCGCGAAGTAGCCCAGCAGGCCGAAGGTGGTGATCGCGGCGACAACCAGCACGGCGGCGGCTACGCCGATTCCGCGCCAGTTCCAGGCGGAGATGGCGGGAGTTTCCGTCTTCCAGGCGGCGGCGCCGCTGTCGATGTTTTCGCCGTGCGCGTAGCGCCGGCAGGCGACGCAGTCGCGCAGATGGTCGCGCACCAGCAGCGCCCGCGCCGGCGATAAGTGTCCGGAGCGCAGGGCGGGGAGCAGGAGGCGGACGTCGGCGCAGCTGCGGATGTGCTGCACCTCCGCCTCGACTTCGCCGAGCGCCGATTGCATCTGGCTCCACACGCGCTCGCCGGAGGCGGCTTCGGTCTGGGGATCGAGTTGCTCGCGGCGCAGGGCGGCGAGGGCATCTTCCAGCTTGGGACGGTCAGGATTGCGTTCCGACATGTCAATCTCCTGCGAAGGCACGAAGATCGCGGCGCAGCCGGGCGCGGGCGCGGTGCAGCATGACCGCCACCACCGCCTGCGAGGTGTTCAGCATCCGGGCGATTTCCTGGTTGCTGTACTCCTCGACATAGCGGAGGACGACCATCTCGGCGGAGCGCGGGCTCAACTGCGTAAGGGCCTCGCGCAGCCAGGCGCGCAACTCCACGCCGGCCTGGCGGCGCTCGGGCGAAGCCGAGGTCGTCTCCAGGGGCGCGGCGTCGTCCAGCGGCACCGAGCGGGCATCGCGCCGGGCGCGCAGCACGTCCAGCGCTGCATTCACCGCCGCCCGGTTGAGGTACTTGTCGATCTCCGCGATGTTTTCGCCCGGGGTCGCCCGCCGCGCCAGGCGGAGAAACACGGTCTGGACCACGTCCTCGGCGTCGCTGAGGCTACCGGTGACGCGGTAGGCCAGGCGCAGCACGCGCACGTGGTGCTGGCGATAAATCGCCTCCAGATCGGGTACTCCGCTCGGCATGACTCGTTCCGCGGCTCGCCCGTCAGCGGCGGCCCCGGCGAGGATGTTGTGCTCAGTCAACGCGGCCAAGCGCCCTCCGGCGAACTGCCTTCAACAGGATTAACGGGAGCCAGGGGTCTTTCTTAACAGCTCCGGCTGGAAATTGATACGGATGGGAGGGCAGGGGAGTTCAATCCAGGCCGCGTTTGAAACGAGATTGGCTTGCAGGTTTGAAGAATTTCAACACAGAGGACGCTGAGGAACGCAGAGGTGGAGCTTTTTCTTTGCGGTCCTTGGCGTCCTCTGCGTTACGAATTCCTGCCCGAGCAAGAGGGGGCCGGTGGAATTAGTGTCGGTGCAGCAACTTCCTGGTGATTCGCGGGTACAATAAGAGCAGATGGCGCGCCGAGTTGTGCTTTCGTTGTTCCTGGTTGTGGCGATGGTGTTGCCGGCGGCCGCGCAGTCGGGCGAGCAGCAGCCTCCGGACGCGCCCACGCCGCAGCCGAACGCGACGCAACCGGCGCCGCAAGCGCCTGCCGATGCGGCCAGCCAGGACGACCAGAACAAAGATCGGAAAGATAAAAAGAAGAAGGGCAATCCGATTACGCGCACCATCAAGCGCGCCGCGCCCGACTGCATCAACATCGGCACCTCGTACTGCCGCCAGGAAAAGGACGACAACGACGGCGAGCAGCCGCAGGTGCCGGCCAACCAGCCGATTCCGCGCTCCGGGTCGCATGAGACGCCGGGCAGCAGCTCCAGCGCCGACACGCAAATCGATCTCAGCCCGCCGCCCGGCGATTCCGTGCATCCCGGCGCCGATACCAGCGGCGTGAGCGAGTTCCATCCCTGGGACCCGCACCGCGCCGCCAAGGACATCGAGGTGGGCGACTTTTATTTCAAGCGGGCCAACTTCCGCGCCGCGGAAAGCCGTTATCGCGAGGCGCTGCAATTCAAGCCCAACGACGCGGAGGCGACTTTCAAGCTCGCGGAGACGCTCGATCGCGAGCAGAACGCCGCCGAGGCCAAGAGCTTCTACGAGCAGTATCTGAAGATCCTTCCCAGTGGCGAGTTCGCGCCCCAGGCGCAGGAAGCGCTGCAGCGGCTCAAGCAGGCGCCCGGCGCGAATCCTGACACGGCCAAGAAGTAGCGGCCAGCCTGCGGAGTTTCCTCAGGGGCTAACGCCCGGGTTTTGTGCGGCCTCTACGGCACGGCTGAAGCCGTGCCCTCCCGTCCATCGATTTTGATTCTCCTGGCGGCATGGCTGAAGCCGCGCCCTCCCGCGCAGCCAACAGCAGACCAGCGCCAGCCTTG
>DASUBK010000166.1:0-11816 GCA_035763305.1 Terriglobales bacterium
AGGCGGACGACCAGGACGCCATCGCGGCGCTCGACTTGGTGCGTGGTGGACAAGCAGGTGACGGTACCCGGGCGAACCCCGCGGATGCAAGCGATCTTCTTGGTGACCTTCGTGTCCGAGCCTGCCCTGAGCGAAGTCGAAGGGTGTGAACCGGCCTTCGTCGTTCACACGAAGGACACGAAGGTCCCACGAAGGTCACGAAGTCAGAATTACTCTACCCACCGCCCGAAGTCGCAGCCGTTATCGGCAAGCTCGAACGCGGGCACGCGCAGGCCGTCGCCGAGCAGCCTGCCGCTGGACGGATCGCGTGTCACCCGCGCCAGCCATTCGTACACGCCGTCGAACTTTTCCTGGAACCACTTCTGCGGCAGCACATCCACGATCTGGTCCTGCGGCCGCACCACGTAGATCACGGTGCGCGCGTCGAAGCCGCGGTCCTGCGGGCGGCGGTTGGTCGGCATCAGCAGTTCGCCGGCCTCGCGAAACGCCTCCGGGATCGCCACCGTGTGCGCTCCGGGCGCCAGGTCGCAGGCGATTTCGAAGTCCGCCGATGGGGCAGTGGCGGCGTAGACCTTGTCGTTGCTCTGCTTGAACCAGCCGGCAACATCCTCCAGCGGAAACGGCGCCAGCGCGTCGGGATCGAAGCTCATCACGCGCACGTACGGCTTCTCGCCGCGGGAGAATGGCTGCTCTTCGCACCAGACGCCGAACTGGCGGTCGCCGATGGGGAAGGGCCGGCAGGAGGAATTCAGCGCCAAGACGGTAGTATCCGGCGACTGGCGCAAGTTCAGCGTAACCAGGTACCCCACGGGACCCGCCTCGCCGTGGTAGCGCCAGATGTACTTCTTCCCCGACGCGCCGGTGACCTCGGGAAAGGTCTGCCAGTACCAGGGCGCCGGGCCGACAGCTTTCTCAATGAGTTGGCGCTGTCGCATTTCAGCTATGAGCTGTGACCTTTGAGCTCTGAGCTGATTTTCGCCGTATGCCGAGGGCTCGGCAACGTGCGCAGGGATTGCTTTTCGACGCCATCGAGGATTTCAATCTCACGCTGGACAAGCTAAGAGCTCAAAGCTCAGAGCTCAGAGCTTTCTTCTTCACGTTCTCCCGGATGAAGTTGACGATGTCGTCCATCGCGGTGCCGGGCTGGAAGATGCCGCCCACGCCCGCCTTCTTGAGCGCGGGAACGTCCTGGTCGGGAATGATGCCGCCAACCAGCAGCAGCACGTCATCCATCTGGTTCTGCTTGAGGAGGTCCGTGACCCGGGGAACGATGGCGTTATGCGCGCCGGAGAGAATGGACAGGCCGATCACATCCACGTCTTCCTGCAAGGCCGCATTGACGATCATCTCCGGGGTCTGGCGCAGGCCGGTGTAGATGACCTCCATGCCGGCGTCGCGCAGCGCCCGGGCGATGACCTTGGCGCCGCGATCGTGCCCGTCGAGACCGGGCTTGGCCACCAGCACACGGATTTTCTTTTCCGCTGGCATCGAACCATCTATTTAACCACACTCGGTACGACGGCTGGAACTGCGGGGATGCGCAGGGCGCAAAGCGGTTCCCGAAGCCGGTCGAGGTCGACCGGCCTCCCAGGCACGCGAGGGCGCGTGCGCTCCAGCAGCGCTACTCCCCGTACGCGGACACGGTGCTTTGCAGGAAGCGCACGGCGCGCTGCAGGATCGCCATCCGCTCCTTCTCCTCCACCTTCCGCCCGCTGCGGTTCTCCAGGATGTTCATCACCCCGGCGCTGTAGTCGATGTCCCGCGGCTCGCCGACAATCCAGAACTCGTAATACACGGTCTGGTCGTTGGCCGCATCGTAGTTGCGGCGGACGGTGGTGCGGGGGACGCCCGCGGCGACGCCCGCCCGTTGCGAGACGTGCATGACCACGATGCGCGGAATATCCACTTCGTTGATCTTGAGATCCTGCGCAATCAGCCGCTCGCAGGCGGCGATCCGCTCCACGGACACCTTCCCGGGAGCGTCGGCAGCGCTCAAGATCACGATTCCGGAGCCCGGTGCAGCGAAGGCCGGCACAACCAGGAACAGCCCAGCTAAGAAAATAAGAATGCGTTGCATGACGTCCTCCGGCAACTGCGGGTACCCTCCAGAGCATCTGCCGCAGGTGCGCCTGCCGGTAAACAGGCGAGGATCCATTCAAATTCTGGACCGGAACGGGAGCAGCGGTTGTGACCCCGCTCACAGTCGAGGCGGACGTTTGACCCTGATTTTCCCGGCGTGGTATACAATTCGGTTCGTCCCGTGCTGCCGGGCCCTTCTTGAGGGCGCGCCAGCGCGCGGGCACGACGCAGCCCCCGCTTTCAGCGCGGCCAAACGCAACGCTCCCGCCTTGACGTGGAAGCGCGCCACCGGGGTTAGGACAAGGGATCGGAGCGGCGGTGTTGCGCGTCCCTCGCTCCCCTGTCCGGCAGGACAATACCGGTCACGCTAGCCATTCGGAGGACTTTCATGTTGAAACGGCTGATTGCGAGCCTCGTCTACAGGTGCCGCTACGCCGCTGTTGCACTTACTACCCTGACCCTGGCCGTCGCCGCCCACGCCCAGGAAGCTCCGCCCTCGCACGAAATGAGCGGCGAAGCCAGCCTCAAGCTGCCCGACCTGGCGCAGGTCCGCTTCCTCGGCATGGACGGTCACAGCCTGCTGCTCATCGGCATCGCCTTCTGCGTCTTCGGGCTGCTCTTCGGACTGATCCAGTACATGCAGCTCAAGAACCTCCCCGTGCACCGCGCCATGCGGGAGATTTCCGAGCTGATCTACGAAACCTGCAAAACCTACCTGACCACCCAGGGCAAATTCCTGGCTCTGCTGTGGATTTTCATCGCCGCCATCATCGTCCTCTACTTCGGGGTGCTGCTGCGGGCGGACTACAGCATGGGCAAGGTCCTGATCATCCTCGCCTTCAGCGTGGTGGGCATCCTGGGCAGCTACGGCGTGGCCTGGTTCGGCATTCGCGTCAACACCTTCGCCAATTCGCGCGCGGCCTTCGCCAGCCTCCGCGGCAAGCCCTATCCCTGCTACGCCATTCCGCTCAAAGCTGGCATGAGCATCGGCATGGTGCTGATCAGCGTCGAGCTGGTCATGATGCTCGGCATCCTGCTCTTCGTCCCCGGCGACTACGCCGGCCCCTGCTTCATCGGCTTCGCCATCGGCGAATCGCTGGGCGCGGCGGCGCTGCGTATCGCCGGCGGCATCTTCACCAAGATCGCCGACATCGGCTCCGACCTGATGAAGATCGTCTTCAAGATCAAGGAAGACGACGCCCGCAACCCCGGCGTCATCGCCGATTGCACCGGCGACAATGCCGGCGACTCGGTCGGACCCTCGGCCGACGGCTTTGAAACCTACGGCGTCACCGGCGTGGCCCTGATTACCTTCATCCTGCTGGGCGTGAAGGACCCGGTAGTGCAGGTCAAGCTGCTGGTGTGGATCTTCGTCATGCGCGTGATGATGCTGGTGGCCAGCGCGGCCGCCTACTTCATCAACGGCGCCATCGCCCACGCCAAGTACGCCACGGCCGACGAATTCAACTACGAAACCCCGCTGACCTCGCTGGTCTGGATCACCTCCGTCGTGTCCATCGGCCTGACCTACGTGGTCTCGTACCTGATCATCCCCGAACTGGGCGGCAACCCGACCCTGTGGTGGAAGCTGGCGACCATCATCTCCTGCGGTACCCTGGCGGGCGCGGTCATTCCCGAGTTCGTCAAGGTCTTCACCTCGACCGAATCGAAGCACGTCAAGGAAGTGGTGACCTCGGCGCAGGAAGGCGGCGCCTCTCTCGACATCCTTTCCGGCTTCGTGGCGGGCAATTTCTCCGCCTACTGGCTGGGATTGACCATGGTGGCGCTGATGGCGGTGGGCTTCGGCGTCAGCACCCACGGACTGGGCGATCCCATTGCCGGCACCACCACGCCGCTGATGCTGGCCCCGGCAGTGTTCGCCTTCGGCCTGGTCGCCTTCGGCTTCCTGGGCATGGGACCGGTGACGATCGCCGTGGATTCTTACGGCCCGGTCACCGACAACGCGCAGTCGGTATACGAGCTGTCTCTGATCGAAAATATCCCCAACGTCGAAGGCGAAGTCCAGAAGGAGTTCGGCTTCCGCGTCAACTTCAACCGCGCCAAGGATCTGCTGGAAGCCAACGACGGCGCCGGCAATACCTTTAAGGCCACGGCTAAGCCGGTGCTGATCGGCACCGCCGTGGTCGGCGCCACCACCATGATTTTCTCCATCATCATGGCGCTGACCGCCGGGCTGACCGAGAACGTCAGCAACCTCTCCCTGCTGCACGCGCCCTTCGTCCTCGGCCTGATCACCGGGGGCGCCATCATCTACTGGTTCACCGGTGCTTCCACCCAGGCGGTCACCACCGGCGCCTACCGCGCGGTGGAGTTCATCAAGGCCAACATCCGGCTGGAGGGCGTGGAGAAAGCCTCCGTGTCCGACAGCAAGAAGGTGGTCGAGATCTGCACCCAGTATGCGCAGAAGGGCATGCTGAACATCTTCATCGCCGTGTTCTTCGCCACCCTGGCCTTCGCCTTCGCCGAGCCGTTCTTCTTTATCGGCTACCTGATCTCCATCGCCATCTTCGGCCTCTACCAGGCGATCTTCATGGCCAACGCCGGCGGCGCCTGGGACAACGCCAAGAAGATCGTCGAGGTCGAACTGAAGCAGAAGGGCACCGACCTGCACGCGGCTACGGTGGTGGGCGACACCGTCGGCGATCCCTTCAAGGACACCTCGTCGGTGGCCCTGAATCCGGTGATCAAGTTCACCACCCTGTTCGGCCTGCTGGCGGTCGAACTGGCGGTGAAGCTCACCCACGATGCCGGCGCCGGCCTCAGCAACCTGCTGGCCTTCGCCTTCTTCGCGGTTTCGGTGTTCTTCGTGCTGCGCTCGTTCTACAGCATGCGCATCGGGGCCATCGTGAAGGAGAAGCAGGCGGGCGCCGCGGGAGACTAGCCGTTACCGGTTACCTGTTGGCGGTTCGCGCTCGCATTTTGACTTCGCAAAAAGGGAAAGCCATCCGGTAAGGATGGCTTTCCTGTTTGTTACCTCCGTGTGCCCTTCGTGCCCTTCGTGTGAACCGGCCCTTCTCGTTCACACGAAGGACACGAAGGTTCCACCAAGGCGCGCAAAGGAAGAACGACTCGGAAACTACCAAGACAACTGGCCGGCTGCCTTCGCTTCCGCAATCCTCCGCATGACATTCGCGACCACCCGGTCGCAGCGCGTCGCGGGAAAGAGAAACGCGGCGGAACTGGCGGCGCCCGCCCGGGCAAACAACTCGCGCCGCAGCATGGCGCGGGCGCGGTGCAGTCGCACTTTCACGTTCTGTTCCGTAATCTGCAGGATGGCCGCGGCTTCCTCGGTGGTGAGTTCTTCCACGTCGCGCAGCATGAGCACGCCGCGATAGGCATCGGGCAGGGCCAGGATCGCCTCTTCCAGCAGGCGGGCCATCTCGGCGTTGCCCGCCTGGCGCTCCGGGTCCGGTTGGTGCGACGCAAGCCTCATGGTGAAGTCTCCGGCGCCGGCGCTGCTCTCCAACGGCTGCAGGCGGTTCCGGCGATGGACGCGCGCCAGGGCCTCGTGAATGGCGATGCGCGTCAGCCAGGTGGCGAAGCTCGCCCGCCCGGCAAATTGCCCCAGGTGCTGGAAGGCGCGCACGTAGGCGTCCTGCATGACGTCCTCGGCTTCGCTGTCGTCACGCAAGATCGCCCGCGCGGCGCGATACAGGCGCTGGTTATAGCGCCGCATGAGGATTTCGAACAGCGCCGCCTCGCCCGCCAGGACCCTTCTGACGATCTCCTCGTCCGGCAGCGATTGGCTGATTTCGAGTTGGACGGTCGCTCCGCTCGCCATGGTTCTGCCTATTGGATTGCCAAGGCGGCAGGAGGTTACAGCCCCAGGGACGATCTACCGCGCCTTCATCTTCTCGCGGATATCCTTGGCCAGCTTCTCCACTTCCTGCGCCTTGCGGATCACGTCCACCGACAGGATATTTTCGTTGGTGCGGTCCACGTACTGCTTCAATTCGGTGGCCAGCTGCAGCAGGTGGTCGGTGTCCTTCTGCAGCGCCTTCTGCCGGTCTACGTTGAGGCGCTTCTGCTGCTCCTTCTCCATGCGCTCCGCGTCCTCGTCGCGGTTGCGCCGCGGCTCGAATTGCGGATCGGGACGCCTTTCCTGGGGCATCTCCGGGGAAGCCGGATCCGACGCGGATTGTTGGGCTGCAGCGGGCATGGCCAGCAGCGCCATGGCAAGGAACGGAGCGAGAAGAAGACGCACGGGAACCTCGCAAAAGCTGGCGATTAGCCGGATTATAGCGCGCTGCTCCCGCCACCGGCCGCCGGGCCCGCGGGTTCGACGTTGCTATAATCGCCCGCTGGCCGAACGCGCATGATGCTGCAACAACAGGAAGTGCAGAGCCTCGCCGAGGTAGCCCAGCGCTGGCGCGCCGACGCGCTGGAAGTCCTGCGCCACGACGTGCCCCGCATCCTGGTGGTGGTGATCGTCGCCGTGGTGATGATCGCGGTGCTGCGCTGGCTGACCAACCGCCTGCGCCGCTTCAGCACCGCGGCCGCGCTGCCCGGCGGCCTGCGCGCCCAGCAACTGCGCACCCTCAGCGGGTTCGTCTACAGCGTCGGCCTGTTCGTCGTCATCTTTCTCGCCCTGCTGCAGATCCTGCCCATCCTCGGCATCAACATGGGCCCCCTGCTGGCCAGCGCGGGCATCGCCGGCCTGGCCATCGGCTTCGGCGCCCAGGCGCTGGTGCACGACGTCATCAACGGCTTCTTCATCCTCATGGAGAACCAGTACGATATCGGCGACGTGGTCAAGGTCGCGGGCCTGCAGGGCACGGTGGAGCGCATGACCCTGCGCTCCACGCTCATCCGCGACGATCAGGGCGGGCTCTCGACTATCCCCAACAGCAAGATCGAGATTGTCACCAACCTGACCCGCGACTGGGCGCAGGTAGCGCTCCATGTGGCGGTCTCCTACAGCGAGCCGAGCGACAAGGTCATCGATGTGCTCAAGCAGGTCGGCCTGGACCTGCGCAACGATCCCGAGTTCGGCGCCCTGCTGGTTGCCGACCCGCAGGTCCCCGGCATCGAGAAGGTGACCGGCAGCGAAGTGGACTACCTGATGCTGCTGAAGACGCGTCCCGGCCAGCAGTACGCCATCACCCGTGAAGCGCGCCGGCGCATCAAGGAGTGCTTCCAGAAAAACGATATCAAGCCCGCGGGCCCATCGTTCGTACTGCGCGCCTAGGAGACTCGCCCAGCCATGATTGACGCCGGCGAGCGGGAGGCGATTCTGGCCGAGTTCGACCGCCTGGAGGCCGAACCGCTGCCGGCCGGCAAGGGCCTGGTGGCGTTGCTGGTCGGGGCGGCAGGACTATTTCTGCTGATCGGCGTGCCGCGCCTGCTGCATCCTTCAGGGGTGGCCGCCACGGCTGTGCTGGTGCTTTCCTTCGTGCTGCTGGCGTTGTCGATCCTGCTGGCCGCCTTCGGCCGCAGCGCCTCCAGCACCTGGTCGGGACGCGCCGAGGACGCCATTGCCTGGCTGGTGGCGGAGTACCCCGGGGAACCTGACGAGCGCCGGCGCGCAGCAGTAGGTGCAATCTACTACGCCTTCCTGAGAGAAGGGCAGGTGCCCACCTACGATTTCCAGGCTGCCGCGCAGCAACTGGGCCCAGCGCTGGAATACGTGCAAGCTGTGGAACGCCTGCTGCGCGAGGCCAAGCGGCCGGTGCGCCCGGTGTTTACCGCTTAGTCTGGTATCCGGGCACGACTTCAGTCGTACCGAACTGGTCGCCGAAGAGAGGGGGCTTTAGTGAGTGCGTGAGAACTTCAGTCGTGCCTACGGCACTCGAGACTTTGTTCCACTTTACCCGGCGCTGAAGCGCCGGGCTGTTTTCGTTCGCCCGCTGCGCGGGCTAAATTCGAGCAGGTTGGACCACTCGACGAACCAAAAACGAGTTCTCACGCACACACTTTAGCCCCTGCAGACAGAACCTGAGGGGTTGGACCCTCGAATCTAGTCTCGATGATGGCACGACTGAAGTCGTGCCCTGATACAACAGGAACTTGAAATGGACACAGGCCTGAACAATCGCAGCGTCATTGTGGCCGGCGCCAGCAAAGGCATCGGCCGGGCGGCGGCGGAACTATTCGCCGCCGAGAGCGCCAAGGTCGCCATCTGCTCGCGCGACGAGAAGTCGGTCAGCGCCGCCGCCGAGGAGATCCGCAAGCGCTACCATGCCGAGGTGCTCGCCCGCGCCGTGGATGTCACCGACGAGACGGCGGTGCACCGCTTCGTGGAGGAAGTAGCCGCGCGCTTCGGCGGAGTGGATGTCTGTGTCACCAACGCCGGCGGCCCTCCCGCCAAGATGTTCCTCGAGACCACCACCACGGAGTGGCGGCGCGCCTTCGAAGCCAACTTCATGAGCACCGTCTACTTCGCCCAGCGAGTCATCCCGCTGATGCAGCGGCAAAAATGGGGGCGGCTGATCACCATTACCTCGGTTTCGGTGAAGCAGCCGGTTTCTGACCTGATTTACTCCAACGCCGTGCGCGCCGGCGCCGTCGGCCTGGTCAAGAGCCTCTCCAACGAGTTCGGCAAGGACGGCATTACCGTCAACAACGTGGGCCCGGGCTACACCGCGACCGGCCGCCTCAAGCAGCTCGCAGGTTCTCGCTCCAAAGCAGCAGGGATCGACGAGGCCGAGTTCTTCCATCGCTTGACCGCCGATACAGCGCTGAAGCGGGTCGGGCAGCCGCACGAGGTCGCCTCCGCCATCGTGTGGCTCGCTTCCGAGGCCGCCGGCTACGTCACCGGCCAGACCATCCTGGTGGACGGCGGAGCCTACAAAGGCATCGGGTGATCGGGCCATCTCACCATCGGGCCATCGAAGTTGCCGCAGTTCCGAGGCAGCCACAATAGTTTCAGATGGCCAGATGGTCAGATGACCCGATGGTGAGATGACCTGATAACCGTGACATCTGCCCCTATCGCTGCCCGCATCTGAACATTTGATGTTGGGGTTGCTTGCCATTGACGTGGCGGGGGCGGTGGCGCTGGTCAGCCTTTGGTATGTGTGGTTTGCCCGGGCGAATCGCCGCCGGGCGGCCGAGGTGCTGCAGTGGATGCGCAACGCCTTCTCCGGCCACGCCCAGATCCTGAACGTCCGCTGGACCGGCGCTTCGCGTTTTTATGTGCGTATGCGGGTGGGCTCGCAGCTCTTCCGCCACAGCTCGGTTATGGTGCAGCTCACGCCCCGGGAATTCCCCTTCTCCTGGCTGGTCAGCCGTTGGAGAAAACGCCGGGAAACGCTGACCTTCGAAGCCGACCTGGACTGCGCCCCGGCGTTCAACTTGCAGGTGCACAACCACCGCTGGTGCGGGCGCACGCGCCGCAAGTTTCATCGCCACCAGCAGTTCGCCATCGAGCAGTGCGGCCCCTTCGTGCTCACCACCCGCAATGACTGGCAGCGCGAGATCACCAACATGATGACCGCGCTGGTGGCCTCGCGCGAGTGCGACTTTCTCTCCGTGACCTTCCGCCGCACCTCGCCCCACTTCACCGCCATCGTGCCGCTGACCTCGCTCTCGCCCCAATCGGAGTGCGAAATGGAGATTTTCGAGGTGCTGCGCGAACTGGCGGAATGCGCGGGAGCGACCAGCTTCTAAAAAGGTTTCGGAGGTTTCAAAGGTTTCAGAGGTGTCTCTGCGAAACGTCCGAAACCTTTGCAACCTCCGAAACCTTCCTAGTCTCTGTTCTTCTTCCTGATCTCGATATTCAGCCGCTTGATCTTCTGGTTCAGCGTGGACAGCGGGATGCGGAAGCGGTCGGCCGCCTCGGTCTGGTTCCAGGTGCACTTCTCCAGCATGTCCACGATGATGCGGCGCTCGCACTCTTCCATGATCTCGAACAGCGAGGCGTCCGGACGGGGCTCCAGCACCTGCATGGAGCTGCGGCCCACCAGCGCGTCGGGCAGCAGGTCGCTGCCGATGGTCGCGCCCGCGGAGAGCACCACCGCGCGTTCGATCACGTTCTCCAGTTCGCGCACGTTGCCCGGCCAGGCGTAGTCCAGCAGCGCCCGCAGGGCCTCCGGCGACATGGTCCGCACCGCGCGATCGTTCTCCTGGGCGAATTTCTTGATGAAGAAATCCACCAGCATGGGAATGTCCTCGCGGCGCGAGCGCAGCGGCGGCAGGTCAATGGTGATGACGTTCAGCCGGTAATACAGGTCCTCGCGGAACTTCCCTTCCTTGCAAAGCTGCTTCAGGTCGACGTTGGTGGCGGCGATGATGCGCACATCCACCTGGATTTCCTTCTCCCCGCCCAGGTGCATGAACTTGCGGTCCTGCAGCACGCGCAGGATCTTGGCCTGCGTCTCCAGGGTCATGCTGCCGATCTCGTCGAGGAAGATGGTGCCCCGGTCGGCGATCTCGAACAGCCCCTTCTTGGAGGCCACCGCGCTGGTAAACGCGCCCTTCACGTGCCCGAACAAGGTGGATTCCAGCAGGTCCGTCGGCATCGAACCGGTGTTCACCGGCACGAAGGGGCGGTCCTTGCGCGGCGAGTTCATGTGAATCGCCTTGGCAATTAACTCCTTGCCGGTGCCGCTCTCGCCCTGCACCAGGATGGTGGAGCGGCTGGGCGCCACCTGCGCCACCAGGTCGAAAATCTTCAGCATGGGCTCGCTCTTGCCCACGATGTTGGTGAAGTTGTAGCGCTGCTTGAGGGCGCGCTTGAGCTGGATGTTCTCTTCTTCGACGCGGTGCTGGCCCACCACGGCGCGCACGTCGGCCAGCAGCTTCTCGTTGTCCCAGGGCTTCTGGATAAAGTTGTTGGCGCCGCCCTGCATGGCGGCCACGGCGTTCTCCACCGTGCCGTAGGCGGTGATCAGGATGACCGGCAGCTGCGAGTCGCGCTCGCGCAGGTCGCGCAGGATCTCCAGCCCGTTGCGGTCGGGCAAGGCGAAGTCGAGCAGCACCAGGTCCACGGGCTGCTCGCCCACGCGCGCCAGGCCCTCCTCGCCGCTGGCGGCGGTCTCCACGTTGTAGCCTTCCATCTCCAGCAGCGTCTGCAACGATTCGCGGATGGAGGCTTCGTCGTCCACGATCAGCACCGTGCCCTGTCCGGATTGCGGCTCCGGGGGAGGCATGCGGCGCGCGAGAACTGCGGCTTCGGATACCGACATTTAAGACCTCGAAGTGGCGTTGGGCGAAGCGGCCGGCTCAGCGCCGGCGGCGGCCTCGGCCTTGCGCATCAGCGGGAACTCCAGATGGAACGTGGTTCCCGCGCCTACGCTGCTGTCCACGCGGATCTTGCCTGCGTGTTCCTGGATGATTCCGTACGTGACCGACAGCCCCAGCCCGGTGCCACGGCGGCCATTCTTGGGCGCGGTCTTGGTGGTAAAGAACGGATCGTAAATACGCGGAATGTGTTCCTGGGCGATGCCGCCGCCGGTGTCGGCGATGCTGACGCTCACGCTGGCCCCGTTGGCCGTGCTCACGGTCAGCGTGCCGCCCTCCGGCATGGCGTCGCGCGCGTTCAGGAACAGGTTGAGAAACACCTGCTGCAGCTTTCCGGTATTGCCGTACACCGTCGGCAGGTGCTCGCACAGGCGCGGTTCTACGCGCACCCGCGCCGTCTTGAGCTGGTGTTCCAGCAGCGCCAGCGTGTCCTGGATCACCTTGTTGATGTCCACCGCGCCGAACTCGGTGCCGCTGGTGCGGGAGAAGTTCAGCAGGTTGTTGACGATCTCCGAGGCGCGGAAGGTCTGCTGCGT
>DASUBK010000167.1:0-10975 GCA_035763305.1 Terriglobales bacterium
CGATCATCACGCCCAGCACGGTCAGGGCGGTGCGCATCTTGTGACGGATCAGCGTCAGCAGCGCGCTTTTCAGGGTGGAGAGCAGGTCCATAAACGTTCTCGCCTAACGGAACGCCAGCTTCCATGGTAATGAAAAGGAGAGGGGGAGGGTGTAAAGAATCGTAAACCATTGCCGAATGCCGAGTTCCGATTGCCGATTGGACAAGCGACCTTGATCGAATGGTAGGCCCCGGCGCCTCGCCGGGGCAGCTATTCGAACCAGCGCGCATTGTGTGGCGGCAGGCGCCCTCGCCTGCCGCAGCAAGGGCAAGGACCCGGTGCCGCAGGCGAGGCGCCTGCGGCTACGTGTTTGGGGGGGACAATCGCCGATCGCCCCGGCGTGGCGCCGGGGCCTACCGCAAATCGGCAATCGGCAATCGTCAATGCCGGAAGTGGCGGATGCCGGTGAACGCCATCGCCAGCCCCAGGCGGTTGCAGGTATCGATCACGTCCTGGTCGCGAACGGAGCCGCCGGGCTGAATGACCGCGGTCGCTCCTGCCTTGGCGATCTCCTCCACCCCGTCGGGGAAGGGAAAGAAGGCGTCCGAACCCACCACCGAGCCTTGCGTGCCCAGCAGCGACTTCATGGCCCCGATCTTGGCTGAGTCCACGCGGCTCATCTGTCCCGCGCCGACGCCCACGCTGCGGCCGTCGCGCGCGTAGAGAATCGCGTTCGACTTGACGTGCTTGCAGATTTTCCAGGCGAACAGCAGGTCGCGCATCTCCTGCTCGCTCGGCTGGCGCGAGGTCACGATCTTCAGGTCTTCGCGCTTGACCGGCGCGAAATCCACATCCTGCACCAGCATGCCGCCGCTGACGCTTTTGAGCTGCCAGTTGGGCCGGGCGGAATTGAACTGCCCGGCGTTGACCTCGAGCACGCGCAGGTCCTTGCGCTTGGAGAAGCGCGCCCGCGCGGCTTCGTCGAAGTGCGGGGCCACGATGCATTCGATGAACAGGGCCACGCCGTTGTGGCGCAGGCCGGCAATCGCCTCCGCGGTTTCGCCGTTCACCGGCCCGTTGAGCGCGATCACGCTGCCGAAGGCCGACACCGGATCGCACTCGAAGGCCCGCTGAAAGGCTTCCGCCAGCGTGCCGCCCACCGCGCTGCCGCAGGGGTTGGTGTGCTTGATGATGGCGCAAAACGGCTGGGCGAATTCGGCCGCCAGGTCCCACGCCGCCTGCAAGTCGACGATGTTGTTGAACGACAGCTCCTTGCCCTGGAGCTGCTTGCCGTTGGCGATACCCACCGCGCCGCCGTCGGAATAGAGCGCCGCCTTCTGGTGCGGGTTCTCGCCGTAGCGCAGGTCCATCGTCTTGCGATAGGACAAGCGCAGGTTCTGGGGAAAGCCGGATTCGGGGCGCAGCTCGAAGTTGCCGTTCAGGTTGACCCGCTCCAGCGTGGAGGCGATGGCCGAATCGTAGGCGGCGGTGGTGGCGAACGCCTTCTGTGCCAGCCGCCACTTGGTCGCGCGCGAAATCTCGCCGCCGTGCGCTCGCATTTCCTCGATGATTCCCGCGTAGTCACCCGGCGAGGTGACGATGGCCACATCCTGGAAGTTCTTGGCGGCGGAGCGGATCATGCTCGGCCCGCCGATGTCGATGTTCTCGATCAGTTCGGGGAAGGGCACGCCCGGCTTGGCCGCGGTCTTCTCGAAGGCGTAGAGGTTCACCACCACCATGTCGATGGGAGGAATCTCGTGCTCGGCGACGGTGGCGCGGTGCTCGGGATTGGAGCGCACGTGCAGGATGCCGCCGTGCACGCGCGGGTGCAGCGTCTTGACGCGCCCATCGAGCATTTCGGGGAAGCCGGTCAATTCGGAGATGTCCCGTACCGCGATGCCGGCTTCGCGGATCATCTTGGCGGTGCCGCCGGTGGATACCAGGTCCACGCCCAGGCTGGCCAGGTCGCGGGCGAATTCGACGATGCCGGTCTTGTCGGTGACGCTGAGGATGGCGCGCTGCACCTTCGCCATGGGGGAGCCTCCGATGTGGGATGGTCCGGGAAGCGACAGTAAATATTAGCAGCGAAGCGAGAGGAATTGCGGAATTGCCGAAGTGCGGAATGGCTGAATTGAAGAGTGCCGGATAAACAATTCCGCAATTCCGCACTTCGGCAATTCCGCAGTCAGTTTAGATACGAATTCCGCTTGTTGGGATCCTCCACGCCCTCGGGCATCTGCCCGCCGTTGTAGCGCGCCATGCGGTTCTCCCACTTGAGGAACTCGGTGATGCTCTGCGGCTCGATGCGGATCTCCACCCGCCGCAGGCTGGCGAGCAAGAGATTCAACTCGTTCATCAGGCCCTGCGGCGATCGCAGGCTCTTGCGCGGGCTGCAGCGCACCGCGATCTCCACCTCTCGCCCGCGCGCCTCCAGCAGGCCCCATCCGGCCGCCAATTCTTCCGGGCGAATCAGGCCCGCGGGCGCCAGGTAGTAGCGCTCGCAGCCCAGCGCGCCGGCCGGGTCGCTTCGCCACGGCTTCTTGGCGTCGGCGAGGAAGTCGGCGCGGGAGATCTTGCACTCCACCAGCACCGAGCGGTTCGCCTTCTTCCAGCCGATGACGTCCGGGGTCTCGCCGGTGCAGCAGGCCTGCTCGGAAAGGACGATGTGGCAGCCGTAATGCCGCCGCAGCCACTGAACGGCGCGTTCCACTAACGCTGCATGGGTCACGAGTTCAATTTCGCGGAGAGTGTGAGAAAGAGCAAGTGGCTTTTCGGTGCCACCGAGAGACAGACCGCGTGCTTCACGGAGGGGCATGGCTCTTTGTCATCCCGAGCGGCAGCGAGGGATCTGTTGTAATCAGCCACGACGGTAGCGGTGTCTATAACAGATCCCTCGCTGCGCTCGGGATGACAGAATCCGGGCTGCTGACTAGCTTTTCGCCTTGGCCTTGAGCTTGACCTGCCCGCCCTGCGTCTCGACCGTGTACTCGACGGAGTGGCAGCCGTACTCCTTGCGGATCTGGTCGGTCTTCTTTTTGACGAAGGACTTGAACGACTCGAAGCTGGCGCCATTGCTGGCGACCGGTTCGCCGGCCTTCTTCTTGGCCGCGACCATGGCCTCGAACAGCGCCTTGACGCGCTCCTGCTCGGCGTCGGCATCGGAGCAGGCCACGGAGAAGGGCTGGGCCTCATCGGTTTCCAGCGCCGCCGCCGCCGAGCGCTCCTCGGCCTGGCGCAAGCCGGAGATGCCCAGGACGGCGTCCTGCGGCCGGCGATAGCCTTCTTCTTTGATTTTCAGCTTTTGCTGCCACAGGCCCGCATACAGCGCGTACTTCTGCGCGATGGTGTTGTAGCGGAAGCGTTGGGCGAAGTTCAGCTTGTTGCTGTCGCTGTACTTTTTGACCAGCGACTGCACTCGCCACTCGGTGTCGGCGGGCGGCTTCTTCGATCCTCCGCCAAAGTACACGTCGTACTCGATCTTCAGGCGGCGGACGCTTTCGTCGAGAAGGTTGAGCTCCTCGTCGACGGTCAAACTTCACCTCGATGTGTGGCCGGTTTCCCGGAGGATTTAAGCCGGACTATACCATAGCTGGGAGCGCGCAATTTCCCCGCAATTCCACCACCTTGGCGGGCCGTACCGACATGGCAAACCGGCCGCTTGCAACCTTAGAAGGGCAACCCACCCGGATTAAGCTCATCCCATTATTGTCGAGGCAGTAAACAGCAGGACAACTTTATGCCGGACTCTATCCGCATCATCATTGCCGACGACCACGCCATTCTCCGCGAATCGCTGGCGGCGCTGCTGGGCTCGCAGCCGGACATGCAGGTCATCGCCATGACCTCCACCGGCGCCGAATCCATCCAGGCCGCGCGCGAGCAGCGTCCCGACGTGCTTCTGCTCGACCTGTTCATGCCCGGGGGAGATGGTTTCGAAGTGTTACGGACGCTGGACCGTTCCGGGGCCGGCGTCGCCACCGTGGTGCTCACCGCCTCGGAAAACCAGAACGACTACGTCCAGGTGGTGCAGTTGGGCGCCCGCGGGCTGGTGCTCAAGGGCGACAAGCCGGACAAGCTGTTTACCGCCATCCGCACGGTGGCCAACGGCGAGCTGGCCTTCTCCGAGGATATCGCCCAGCAGGTGCTGAGCGCCATGGCCGGCAAGCCGCAGAAGGACCAGACCGCCATGCGCCGCCTCTCCGATCGCGAGAAGCAGATTGCGGCCCTGGTCGCGCGCGGCATGAAGAATAAGGACATTGCCGCCGAGTTGAAGATCAGCGAGAACACAGTCAAGCGCCACCTGCAGAGCATTTTCAGCAAGACGGGCGCGCGCGATCGCCTGGAGCTGGCGGTGCTGGCGCTGACGGAGTTCACGCGCGCAGCGTAAGGGGTTGCGTAGCGGCAGGCGCCCTCGCCTGCCGAGGTGAGCACAGTGGCGCGCCGGTCTCCGCAGGCGAGGGCGCCTGCGGCTACGTGAATTTTGTGGGCGCCTGCGCAATCAACGGCAGCGCATTTACCCGTCCCAGCCATTCCTCAAACGCCTTCAGCGCCCGCTCGCACTGCAGCTTGTGTCGCTGCTGCTTGTCGCGCACCCGTTGCTCCAGCGGGGGCAGCAGGTCGAAGGTGATGTTGGCGGGCTGGAAGTCCTTGGGGTTCGCGCCGGTGATGTAATTCACCAGCGAGCCGAAAGCGCTCTCCCGCGGCGGCGCCAGCGGCTCCCGTCCGGCGGCAATCGCCGCCGCATGAATTCCCGCCATCAGCCCGGCGGCGATGGACTCCACGTAACCTTCAACCCCGCAAATCTGACCTGCAAACAGCACCGAAGGGTGAGCGCGCATCTGCAGCGTCGGCGTCAGCAGCGAGGGCGAGTTGATGTAGGTGTTGCGATGGATTTGCCCGTAGCGCAGGAAGTTCGCCTTCTCCAGTCCGGGAATCAGGCGGAAGATCCGCGCCTGCTCGGGAAAGCGCAGGTGATTTTGGAAGCCTACGATATTGTAGGAGTCGGCGCGCAGGTTCTCCTGCCGCAGCTGCACCACCGCCCAGGGCTGCTTTCCGCTGCGCGGATCGCGCAGGCCAACCGGCTTCATCGGCCCAAAGCGCAGCGTATCGCGACCGCGGCGGGCGATCTCCTCGATGGGTAGGCAGCTCTCGAAATAGTTCAGCTTCTCCCACTCGTGCCCCTCGACCGACTGCGCCTCCAGCAGCGCGTCGTAGAAGCGGTCGTACTCCTCCTTCGTCATGGGGCAGTTGATGTAGTCGGCCGAGCCCTTGTCGTAGCGCGCGGCCAGGTAAACGCGCGAGCGGTCAATCGAGTCCGCCTCCACGATGGGGCTGATGGAATCGTAGAAGAACAGAGAGCACGTGGGGACAGGCGCCCCCGCCTGTCCGGCCGCCGCTTGCGGCGGCTGAGCGGACAGTCGCGCAATCTCGCGCGCCAACGCGTCCGACGTCAACGGGCCGGTGGCGACGACTGTCCGACACCGATCTTCCTCGATGGCCAGCGCCTCTTCCCGCCGCACGCGAATGCGCGATTCCTGCGCGATGGCCCGCGTCACCTCCGCCGCAAAGCGCTCCCGGTCCACCGCCAGTGCATGGCCGGCGGGCACGGAGGTCTGGCGCGCAATCTCCATCAGCAGCGAGCCGGCGCGGCGCATTTCTTCCTTCAGCAGCCAGGGAGCGGTGTTCTCGCTGTCGGACTTGAGCGAGTTCGAGCACACCAACTCGGCGAAGTCGGCGCTCTGGTGCGCCGGAGTGGAGCGCACCGGGCGCATCTCGTAGAGTTCGACCTCGAAACCGCGGCGGGCAATCTGCCACGCCGCCTCCGAACCGGCCAGCCCGGCGCCGAGAACGCGAATGGGGGAGGTTGAGATCATTGCGGGGCAGGTCGGTACATCAGTAAGTCAGTATTTCAGTATCTCGACGTGAGCGCTGCTGCGGAGTACTGAAATACTGACTTAGTGAAATACCCTCCACCCCCAAAGAGTAGTTTGCACCGAGCTTTATTATAGGTCGCGCGAAATTGGAGGCTTTCCATGCCCCGCATCTCTCTTGTCGAACCGCAGGCCGCCTCGTCCGAGGTGCAGCAGATTTACGAGCACCGCCTCAAGGGACATCCCGGCAATTTTCACAAGGCGATGGCGCACCAGCCGGGCGCTCTGCTGCCGTTTCTCTCGTTCTACGCCGCGGTCGGGCGCAGCCTGGAGCGCCGCCTTTACGAGATGGTCTACATCCGCACCTCGCTGCTCAACCGCTGTCATTATTGACTCCAGCACCACCTCGCTTCGTCGAAGCGAGCCGGGCTCACGCCGCAGGACTGGGAGGCCCTCAAGAATCCCGCTGCGTCCTCCTTCACCGACGCCGAGAAGACGGTCCTGGCGTATACCGAGAAGCTGACGCGAACGCCGTGGGAGATCGGCGATAGCGACATCGCCGGGCTGAAACGGCATCTCTCCGAAGCGCAGATCGTGGATCTGCAACTGCTCGTCGGCGTTGCCAACCTGACCAACCGCTTCACCGATCCGCTCGGTCTGGAGTTGGAAATTCCGGCGGAAAAGATCTGAAGTAGGCGACCTTTGCGTTTGATCTTCCTTCTGTCGTTCACCCGATGGCTAGCTTGCTTCCCACTTTGGGCGCAGCCACGCGGGCTGGTGCCAGCGGTCACATCTGACTTCCTGCGGCAGCGCGACAATACCCTGTCGTAAGGGGGCCGCCATGAAGTCGCGCATCGCCCTTCTTGCCTTGCTGCTGCTGACCGCGTTCGCCTACCTCGAGCGCCCTGGCGCGCAAGCCGCCGCTCCGCCCGCGGCGGTCCAGGGTCCCACCGACCTGGCCGGGCGTCCGGGCGTCTTCCGCTTCATCACCGACGAGCAGATCCGCGCGCAGCGCATCGAGATTTCCGAACTGCGCACCAGCCTGGACCGGGTGCACGCCACCCTGGACCGGCTGACGCGCGATCCTGAAACGCAGCGCCGCATGCAGGCCGAATTCGATCTGTGGATGTCGCACCTGGGACGCGAGGAGCAGCGCCTGGATGTGAGCGTGAGTCCCACCGCCGCGGTGGCGGAGCGCCGCCTCACCGACATGAAGGGCTCGCGCTCCTGCGGCACCTGCCACGCGGGTGGCCCCATCACCCGCAGCGACGAGTAAAGGCGACCGGCGCGGGCCCATTCTTCTCGGGGGAGAGCGTGTGTGCCCGCGCCGGGCCGCCTTACTTGGTGGGAGTGCGCGAGGCCACGTAGCTGGCCGGCGGGCGCGGCGAGTCGCCGACCATGGTCACCACGTCAAACAGCACCCGGAAGCCGCGGCGCAACTCGCTGATGCGGATGCGCTCGTTGTCGGCATGCTCGGTGCTGCCTTCCTCCGGGGTCACCGTGTACGGCGAGTAGCCATAGCTGACGATGCCCAGCTTGCGGAAGCGCTGGTTCTCGGTATAGCCGCTGGTCAGCCGCGGCAGCACCGGCGCGGGACCGAAGTAGCGGCCCGCCACCTCGCGAATGGCGTTCATCAGCGGGGTCTTGGTCGGCGACGAGTTGGCCACGCCGAAATCGCGGTTGAGCGGCTCGATGCTGACGTTCGCGTCTCCCACCACGGCGCGTAACTGGGTGAGAAAGCGGTCGGGATCGTCGCCGGGCAGCAGGCGCACATCGAGATTCGCCCAGGCCTCGGCGGGAATGACGTTGGTCTGGCGCGAGCCGCCCATCATGGTCAGCGAGATGGTCGGCAGCACCATGTAATTGAGCGAGTCGTCATTCAGCAACTCCTGCACGAATCTGGGATCGCGCATGGCCTCGCTGACGTGGCGGAACTGCCAGGCGCGCTGCGGCGGCTCCAGCACCGCCATCTGCTGCAAGACCTCCGCTACCGCGGGCGAGATGTGCGGCTCGGGGCGGAAGGCAAGAATGCGGTTGAGCGCCATCAGCAGGCGGTTGGGAGCGGCGTCCTCCATGGGCCGCGAACCGTGCCCGGCGCGCCCGTGCGCGACTACGTGCAGCCAGAACGGCGCCTTCTCGGCTACGTCGACGCCGACATAGGTGACCTGCCCGTATTGCAGCGGATTCTCGCCGCCCTCGGTGAGCAGGAACTCGGCATGCTCCAACAGCTCGGGATGGTGCGCGATCATCCAGTCGGTGCCGCTGTCGTCGACCTCCTCGTCGGCGGTGGCGAGGAAGATGACGTCGCGGTCGATGGGCGTGTGCTCGCGCTTGAGCATCACCAGGACCAGCAACTGCGCGATCGCGTCGCCCTTCATGTCCTGCGCCCCGCGGCCGTACATGGAGCCGTTGACGACGGCGGCGGAGAACGGCGGTTGCGACCAGTGCGCCGCGTTGGCGGTGACCACGTCCATGTGATTGAGCAGGATGAGCGGCCGCTTGTGCGAAGGCAGAGTGGCCGGAACCCGCGCCCAGAGATTGCCGCGGCCAGGCGCGAACTCGAAGGTCTGGTTCTCGATGCCCTCGAGATCGAGAATCTTCTTGAACCAGCGCACCGCGTTCATCTCGTTGCCGGGCGGATTGCTGGTGTCGATGCGCAGGTACTGCTGCATCCACTCCACCGCCAGGTCGGCGTATTGCTGCATGCGATCGGCGGGAATGGCGTCGGAGGGCAGGGTGGCGTCATCGCCCGGCGGCGGCGCGGCCTCGGCTACCAGCGAGAGCGTTGCCAGCAAGATGAAGAGAAGGAGGCAGGCCGCCGCCCGAAGCGAGTCCTTGCCGTGGTGAGTGATCCCCCGTTGTTCGTTCCCCAAGTGGCCCAACCTTACTGAAGACTCGCCTCAGTAAGGTTGGAGGCAAGCGGAGCACGCGCTGCTGCCTTGCGGCGGGTTCGGAGCGGGGATAAGTTGCGGGCGAATTGCGGGCAACTCGCGGCGCGCGGCAATCCACTACGTTCCCCGGACCGCGCGCGACCTCGCGCGCCATCGGATGCGAACTACCTACCGCTTGTTCCAGGCAGGTGGCCCACCTTTCGCTTTGCCATTCCTGCTTCGCCCGAATGTGGGTGCCGCACCTCGTCGCGAATTTCCACGCGTGGGAGTCCGGATGCCAGCAGTTTAGCGGGGCGGCGCGGCGGCCAATCCTTTGACAATCGCTTGCACCACGCGGCGCTACGATTCGCCTTCCCACGCTGCGAAAACCGCGCCGGGAGCGTCACCCAGAGTTTGGTAGGGCCGATGGCGAGGGTGGGCCATCCGCCGGGGACGTGATCCGGTCCGCCTCCGCAGGCCAAGGCGCCTGCGGCTACCTGACCTTGGCTCTCGCCCAAAATTACCTGCCCTCCGGTCCTTCCTACCCACGGGGACACCGGTGGCCATCGGTGGTACGGTGTAACCGAAGCATTTTCAATCACATACATCTAACGCAGTTTGGCAGCTGAAGTGATTACTGCTCGGGTGTAGCGCGTCATGCGCTGTGGCCCAAGCAGCCTAAGGTGTGTTGCCGCCCCCTGCGGGTTGAGACAGCCGAGGGCGACCACAAGAGATTGGCCCAAAGATTTTCGGAGGAACCCGCAATGAAGACTCGTATCTGGATCGCGCTGCCGCTCGCCGCCGCTCTCGCCCTGCCGGTGGTCGCGCAGCAGAACTCCCCCAGCAGCCAGAGCTCGACCCCGGCGGCGACACAGACCGACCAGTCGCAAAGCAGCTCCCAGACTTCCACCACCCAGTCGGCCGACCAGCAGACCGTCAACGGTCATCAGAAGCTGGAACTGCAGCGTCATGAGGGCTTCTGGGGCAAGATCAACCCCTTCGCCCGCAAGAAGTACGTTTCCCGCCAGCTCAGCCCGATCAAGGACCGGGTCAACGAGCTGGACGACCTGACCGCCGCCAACGCCAAGAACCTCAAGGACGTGGACGCGCGGGCCCAGGAAGGCATCCGCACCTCGATGGCCAAGGCCAACGAGGCCGACCAGCACGCCATGGATGCCGGCAACCGCGCCCAGTCGGCGCAGCAGACGGCGCAGCAGGCCAGCACCCAGGTGCAGACCGTGCAGCAGGTGGTCAGCAATATCGATCAGTACAAGCCGGTAACCGAGGCGGAAATCCGCTTCCGGCCGGGCCAGACCGCGCTAAGCGCGAAGGCGAAGCAGGCGCTGGACGACATGGCCACCTCGCTGAAGGACCAGAAGGGCTACATCGTGCAGGTGCAGGCGTTCTCCTCCGGGCGCGGGCAGGCGGCGATCGCCAACTCGCAGCGCATGGCCGACGCGGTGGTGCGCTACCTGGTGATCAACCATGAAGTCCCGGTGTACCGCGTGCACGAACTCGGCCTGGGCAACATCGCCGTGAAGGCCGACGACGGCACCACGCGCCGCGTGACCGGCGGCCGGGTCGAGATCAGCCTGCTGAAGAACGACCTGGAGCAGCTGAACGCCAGCGCCACGCAGCCGCAGGCGGAGAACCAGGGTGGCGTGAGCGGCGCGGCGTCGCAAAGCCAGCAGCCGGCCAGCGCGCAGCAGCCCAGCTCCACCAATCCGGCTTCTCCCTCCGCTTCCCCTAAGGCCCCAACCACCAAGCAGCCGGCGAATCCCCCCATTCCGCACATGTAACCGGTTGCGATCACCCGGCTCCGGCCGGTCCCCCAAAAAAGCCCTCGCGCAAGCGAGGGCTTTTTTATTGCCGAGTTCCGCTTGCCGAATGCCGGTTGCCGGTGTGATCGATGACTAACTCCTGCCTTTCCCACGTCGCAATATAGCTATTCGCAATAGCGGTCGCTCAATCCGGGGAACAAAAAATTGCCTGCTAGCTTGACTCGCAGGCGGCAGGCGAATCACAGTGGACGCTCCCCATGGAAGGGCTTCTCCAGGACCTGCGCTACGCCGGTCGCATGCTGCGCAAGACGCCGGTGTTCACCGCGGTGGCGGTGCTCACGCTGGCATTGGCCATCGGCGCCAATACCACCATTTTCACCCTCATCGACGCGCTGCTGCTGCGGCCGCTGCCGGTGAAAAATCCCGGCCAGCTGGCGGCGGTGCTGGGAACCGGCGAACGCACTGACACCAATCC
>DASUBK010000168.1:0-4206 GCA_035763305.1 Terriglobales bacterium
GCCGAGGTGGCGCTCGCCTGCGTGCTGCTGGTCGGCGCGGGGCTGCTGTTGCGCAGCTTCCTGAAGGTGCTCGATGTGGACGTCGGCTTCCAGCCCAGCGCAGCCTCGGCCATCAGCCTGAACTTCGAGGACAACGTCAAACCGGCAGACGTTATCTCGTATTGGCGGGAAGTCATCTCGCGCGTGGAGACGATTCCCGGCGTCGAGACCGCCGGCATCAGCGACAACCTGCCGCTCAGCCGCAATCGCAGCTGGGGCATTTCGGTGAAGGGCCAAACCTATCCCAAGGGGTATCTCGAATCCACGTTCGTGTTCATCGTCTCGCCGGGATATCTGCGGGCGGCGGGCATGCGCCTGATCGAGGGCCGGGACTTCACCTGGGACGACGGCCCCGGCCGCGAACCCGTGGTCATCGTCAACCGCACGGTAGCAAGCAAGCTGTGGCCGGGACAGAATCCCATCGGGCGTATTGCCATCATTGGCGGCCAGGAGGCGCGCGTCGTCGGCGTGATTGATGACGTGCGCGAGAACGGCGTCGAAGCCGACGCGGGCTGGCAGATGTATTTGCCGATCACCATCCCCGGTTGGGGCCCGGAAGGCGCCAACCTGGTGGTCCGCTCGCAATTGCCGGCGGAAACGCTGGCGCCTAGCGTCATGGCGACCTTGCGGCAAATCAATCCGGCGCAGCCGGCAACGCAACTGGTGCCGATGCAGAACTTGGTCGACCACGCCGTCTCGCCGCGCCGGTTCTTCGTGGTGTTGGTCGGCATCTTCGCCATGGTAGGCATGGTGCTGGCGTCGCTGGGAATTTACGGCGTGATCTCCTATTCCGTGACCCAGCGCCGCCAGGAGATCGGCATCCGCATGGCGCTGGGCGCCTCGCAGTGGCAGGTGCAGCGCGAGGTCAGTTGGAGAACGCTGCGCCTGGCGCTGATCGGGATCGCGGCGGGCGCGATCGCGTCCGTGGCGGCGGCGCGATTGATTGCCGGGCTGTTGTTCGGCACCGCGCCCACCGATCCGATCACCTTCGTGGGCACCGTGGTGTTGCTGGGCGGGGTGGCGATGGTGGCGGGATATTTTCCCGCGCGCCGCGCCTCGCGCATCGAGCCGATGATCGCGCTGCGCAGCAATTAAAGCTCGCGATGAGAGCCGTCCCTCCGGACCACTGGCACGCCTCTGGCATTCGCACGCGGGGGCGCGTGCGCTCCAGCACCCCTATGCCGAGTCCAGCAGCAGGATGGTTTGCAGCAGGACGTTAGCGCCGTTGGCCACGTCGGGCCACAACGTCAGTTCCTTGGGCGAGTGGCTGATGCCGTTCTGGCTGGGGACGAAGATCATACCTATGGGGCCGAGGCGCGCCATCATCTGGGCGTCGTGGCCGGCGCCGCTGGGCAGGCGCATCGTTTTCAGTCCCAGCGCCGCCGAGGCCTTTTCGATCAGCGACTGGATCTCCGGCGTGGCCACCGCCGGAGGATCGTGCTCCACCTTCTGAAATTCAATTTCGGTTCCCGTGTCTTTGGCGATCTGCTGGGCACGCGCCTGAATCTGCTCGCCGAGGCGGGCAATCTTCTGGTCGGACAAATCGCGCAGTTCGACCGAGCACTTCACCAGCCCGGGCACCA
Organism: Terriglobales bacterium; assembly: GCA_035763305.1. Classification (GTDB taxonomy): domain Bacteria; phylum Acidobacteriota; class Terriglobia; order Terriglobales; family Acidobacteriaceae; genus DASUBK01. The sequence goes on from DASUBK010000168.1 coordinate 1,623, forward strand.
CGTTGCGCGCGTTGGGCAAAACATCGATGTGGCCCACGGTGCCGACCTGACGTCCCGGTTCGGCGGTCACCACCTGCTGCACAGTCTCGATCAGCTTGGCGGCGGCGAGCAGGGCGTTGCGGCGCTCGGGCATGGGCGTAGTGCCGGCGTGGTTGGCGAAGCCGCGGATGGTCACGTCGTACTCGTCGATGCTGACGATGCCCTCGACCACGCCAACCGGAATTCCGGCCTTGGCGAGGTTGCCGCCTTGCTCGATGTGCAGCTCGAGGTAGGCGCGGAAAGAGCCCTTGGGGATGCGTGCCTCCTGCAGCCGCGTGGGGTCGCCGCCGATCTTGCGGATGCCTTGCTCGATGGTCAGCCCGCTGCTGGAGACGTGCTGCAGCGAAGCCGGCGGAAATTCGCCGGCGGCAATCGTGCTCCCGATCACTCCACCCTCTTCGTTCTGCCAGATGGCGAGGTGCAGCGGCCGGCGGGTCTTGATGCCGCGGTCGTTCAGCGTGCGCAGGACCTCGATCGCCGACAACGAGCCTACGTCGCCGTCGAAGTTGCCGCCGCTGGGGACGGAGTCAATGTGCGAGCCGAAGAGGATCTCGGGCAGGGAAGAGTCCTGGCCGGAGCGCAGGGCGTGGATGTTGCCGGCGGTATCGACGCGCGGCTCGAGGCCGGCCTGGCGGATAAGGCCAAGCGCGTACTTGCGTCCGGCGACGTCGGCGTCGGAGTAGGCGACGCGGCTCACCCCGTCGGCGAACGAGCCTCCTTGCGGGCGGCCGAAGACGCTAAGGGCTTCCAGCGTCTGACGCAAGCGGTCGGCGTTGACGCGCAAGTCGCTGTCGGCGGCAAAAGCAGGCGGCAAGACCGAAACAGCGCCCAGGGCGGCGGCGCCGGCGAGAAAATGGCGGCGATCAATCGGCATGGGCGGGATTATAGAGTTGCCGGTTGCCAGTTCCCAGTCTGTCCGTAGCCGGACACGATCTGAACTCCAAACGATGTTCAAAAGGGCCGGTTCGCACGAAGGGCACGAAGGATCCACGACGGCCACGAAGCGCGGAACTCCTCGTATCCTTCGACGAGGAGCTCACATCGAAGTAGGCAGCGGTATGACTCGCGCGCGTACATGGCTGGTGCTGCTGGTCGGCTACGGGCTGATCCTGGTGGCGGTGTGGACGGAGGGGCGCACACAACTGATCTGGGACGCCGCGGCTGCCGCCTGGATCGCCGCCGCGGTGATCACCGAAGGGCGCCCGCTGCGCGAGTTGGGGCTGGGAATCGGCGGGTTGGTGCCGGCGTTACGCACGGTTGCCATTGCGCTGCTGGCGGTGGGAATCATTGTGCTGGCGGGCTGGGACGGCGGCACGCTGCGGCCGCTCTACGGCTCCCGTCCGCCCGGCATTCACTCCTTCGGCTACGCCATCTGGGCACTGATGCAGCAGGTCATTCTCAATTCCTTCTTCTATCGGGGATTCGAAAGACTGCTGGGGAATAACCGGAAGGCTGTGGCGATGACGTGCCTTCTGTTCGCCGGCGCCCACGTGCCGAATCCATTCCTGGTTCCGGCAACGCTGGTGGGCGGCTGGTTCTTCGTCGAGATGTTCCGGCGCTATCGCAACCTGTATCCCATCGCGGTGGCGCACGCGATGCTGGGAATCGCCATCGCCATGGCCGTCCCCGATGCGATTGTGCACCACATGCGGGTGGGAATTGGATATTTGCACTTCTACCGTTGAGTTGGTACGTCGGTACATCAGTATTTCAGTATCTCGACTCCAGCGACCTCTTTGTCGAGGGAGAGACGGCCAGCATCGAGGTACTGACGTACGGAGCTACTGAAATACTGTTTACAATTTTTGACAATTCTTTCCTCCCCGGCGCATTGACACTGGCATCCTAAGCGGTTAAAAAGTAAGTGGATACTTACATGGCCACAGCCCAGGTGCGCGTATCGGCGGAGGACCGTCGCCGGCAGATTCTCGAGCGGGCGACGGAGTTGTTTGCCCGCCAGGGCTTCCAGGGCACGACCACGCGCCAGATCGCGCAGAAGGCGCGGGTCAACGAGGCCATCATCTTCCGCCACTTTCCCACCAAGGAAGATCTGTACTGGGCGGTGCTGGAGCATCACTGCGGCACGCGCGACAGCATGGGAGAACTGGATGCGCGCCTGCGCAGCGGCGCCGGCGACGCGGAAATCCTGGGCTGGATCGCGCGCCAGATCATCGGCCGCGATACGGTCCTGCTGCGCCTGCTGATGTTCAGCGCGCTGGAACATCACAAGCTGTCGGCGCGTTTTTTCAAGGCCCACGTGGCGCAGTATCACGACCGGCTGGCGGAGTACATCCGGCAGGGAATTGCCGGCGGGCGCTTCCGCCCCGATCTCGACCCGCTGCTGGCGGCGCGCGCTTTCCTGGGCATGGTCAGCAATCATTTCACGGTGCAGGAACTGTACGGGGGCAAGCGGTTCCAGGAATTCGATCCCGAGCAGGTCTGCCGCGAGTTCACCGAAATCTGGCTCCAAGGCATGCGGCCCTAGTTTCTTTCGCCATATTGAGGACTGAGATGAAGAACGTGTTATCGCAATTATTGCCGGGGC
>DASUBK010000169.1:0-2390 GCA_035763305.1 Terriglobales bacterium
CCGCAATCCGATAATCGCGAGTTGGACCTGGCACGCCAGATGCAGCGCTACGTGGTGGAGAACGTGCGCTCGGCAATCATCATGCTGGATTTCGGCGGCACCGTGGTGGCGCAGAACGCGCCCGCCATGCAGTTGTTCGGCGCCACCGAGAGAGCCATCGGCGGCAGCGTCTACCAGAGCCCCTACGTGGAGCGCTGCCCGCACATCGTGGATGTCTGGCAGCAGGCCATGGCGGACGTGGCCGGCGAGCCGCGCCGCTTCCAGTGCAAGATCAGCGTCAGCGGCGAAGAGCGCAGCCTCGATATCCTGATCCGGCCCCTGCTGACCGGCGAGGGCCAGCGCACCGGCTGCCTCATCATCTGCGATGACGTTTCTCCCCACGAGAAGCTCCGCACCACCATCGAAGAACTGGAGACCACCGCCGAGGAATTGCATTCCGCCAACGAAGAGTTGGAGACCACCAACGAGGAGTTGCAGTCCACCAACGAAGAGTTGGAGACCACCAACGAGGAGCTGCACTCGCTCAACGAGGAGCTGGAGACCACCAACGAAGAGCTGGAGATGCGCACCCGCGACCTGGAGGAGAGCACCACCCGCTACGCCGAGACGCTGGCGCAGATGCCCAGCCCGATCGCCGTGGTCAACGACAATGCGGAGATCCAGCTGTGGAACTCGGCCGCCGAGCGCCTGTTCAACCTGGCCTCCGCCGGGGTGAAGGGACTTAAGCTGAAGCAGCTTCCCATTGCATCCCGGCTCCGCACCACGCTGGTGCGGCGGCACGAGTCGGTGCTGCGCTCGTTGAAGCCCGCCCTGGTGCGCGATTTCAAGGTCACCCTCGATGGCTTCAACGGCCCGGTCAACCTGCGTTTCACGCCCATTTCCAGTTCGGCCGGCAAGGGCGTGCTGATCGTTTTCGATCCCCAGCGCCCCGCTGCCGCCGACGGTTCTCGCAGACGCCGCGACGGCAAGACTGCGAAGGCGCCGGCAAAACAATCGCCGGCGAAGGCCTCCGGACAACGGAAAAAGGACTAGAAGGCGCCTCCGGTTGACAGCTCTCGGCATAGCTGAATGTGCCCTGATACCGGCGACTTAATTCGCCTGCCCCAATCCTCTTTTCTCCCGCCTGCATCTGAGTTCACAGACAAGCCATGGGGAAGACGCGCAAGCCCGAAATCGAGCCGCGGCAGGCGAGCACCTCCGCTGCGGCGGACGAGCTGCTGCAGAAGGCGGAATCCCTGCACGACCGAGTCGAACAACTGCATCAGCAGATCGAGAATGCCCACCACCGCTTGGAGGAAATCCACCGCCAGGTGAGCGAGAACCGGGTTCGCGCCACGGCGCTGCGCAAGGACACGGCGAAACAGTGGGGCCACAAAAAGTGAATTCGCATCTGGTGGTGATAGGGGCCTCGGCCGGCGGCATTGAAGCGCTCACCGAAATCGTCCGCGCCCTGCCCGGCGACTTCCCCGCGCCGATCGCGATCGTCGTCCACATGAGCCCGCAATCGTCGAATTCGCTGGTGGAGATCCTGAAGAGGCGCACCGTGTTGAAGGTGAAGGCGGCCGGCGATCGCGCCCCCATCGTCCCCGGTGAGATCACGGTCGCGGTTCCCAATCACCACCTGATGGTGCAGGACGGTCGCTACCGGGTGGTCGCCGGGCCGCGCCACAACCGCAACCGGCCCTCGATCGACACCCTGTTCCGCTCCGCCGCGCTCTCCTACGGCCCTGCTGTGGTCGCGGTGGTACTGTCGGGCCTTCTCGACGATGGTTCGGCGGGCTTGATCGAGATCAAACGCTACGGGGGCGTGGGGGTAGTGCAGGAACCGGCGGACGCGCTGTTCGACTCCATGCCGCGCAACGCCATCGACGCCGATCATCCCGACTTTGTGCTGCCGCTGGCCGAGATTCCCGGCAAGCTGGCGGAGATCGTGAGGCAGCCCGTGCCCAAGAATGGCAACAATGGCCGCAAGCGCCCCAAGAGCGCACCTGTGTCCATCGCCCGCAAAGACGAGAGCGTGGAGGAGCACGAGCGCAAGGACGGCACCCCGGCGGTGTACACCTGCCCGGAATGTTCGGGAACCATGTGGGAGAAGAAGGAGGGCGACACCGTGCGCTATGAGTGCCGCGTGGGGCACACCTTCTCGCAACTGGGCATGGAGGAGGCCAAGCGCGACGCCCTGGAGCAGGCCATGTGGGTGGCGCTGCGCACCCTGGAGGAGAGCGCTTCGTTATCCAAGCGCATGGCCGATCGCGCCCGCGAGCGCAACCACGTCATGGTGGCGCGGCGCTGGGAGGAGCTGGCCAAGACCCGCAGTAAAGATGCCGGCTTGCTGCGGGAAATCCTGTTTAGGGACACGGAGGCCGCGGTCAACGAATAGACACGCCCGC
>DASUBK010000170.1:0-11687 GCA_035763305.1 Terriglobales bacterium
CACCACACGGTGGAGGACATCGGCATCGCGTTGGGCGAGGCGTTCGCGGCGGCGCTGGGCGACAAGAAGGGAATCCTGCGCGCCGGGTATTTCGTCATGCCGATGGACGAGACTTTGGGAGTTGTCGCGGTCGACTTCGGAGGGCGGGCGCACGCGGTGGTGGATGCCAAGGTGCGCGTGCGCCTGGTGGGCGACCTGCAGAGCGAGTTGGTCGCCGACTTCTTCGAGGGCTTCGCCCGCGGCGGGCGCGCCAACGTCCACGCGCGCGTGCTCTACGGCCGCTCCAATCACCACAAGATCGAGGCGCTGTTCAAGGCCTTCGGCCGGGCGCTGCGGGTGGCGTGCTCGCGCGACCGGCGGCTGGCCCGCATGCTGCCGAGCACGAAAGGACTGTTGTGATCACCGTCATCGATTACGGCGCCGGCAACCTGGCCTCGGTGTGCAAGGCCTTCGTGCACCTCGGGTACGTGACCGAGATCACCAGCGATCCGGACATCGTCGCCCGCGCCCAACGCCTGGTTCTGCCCGGGGTGGGACACTTTCGCGCTACCGCCGCGCTCGAGGCCCGTGGGCTGCGCGACGCAGTTGCGACAGCCGCGGCTCGCGGCGTTCCGTTCCTTGGAATCTGCGTCGGCATGCAATGGATGTTTGCCGGTAGCGACGAGGCGCCTGACACGCCGGGGCTGGCGGCGTTGCCGGGCCGGTGCTCGCGGTTCGCCGAGGGGCTCAAGTCGCCGCACGTAGGTTGGAACACCGTCCGCCGGTTCGGCGGCTCGCCTCTGCTCCAGGGGCTGGCGGACGAGTTCTTCGTGTACTACACCCATTCCTATCGCGCGAACGTAGGCTCGGCGACCGTCGCCGCCACCGACTACGGCGGGCCGTTCGCCGCCGTAGTGGAACGCGGCAACCTGTTCGGAGTGCAATTTCACCCGGAAAAATCGGCCTCGGCAGGCCTGCGCCTGCTCGCCAACTTCGGCGGCCTGCCATGCTGACCAAGCGCATCATCGCCTGCCTCGATTGCGACGCAGGCCGGGTGGTCAAGGGTACGCGCTTCCTGGACTTGCGCGATGCCGGCGACCCCGCCGAATTGGCGCGCGCCCACGCCGAGAGCGGCGCAGACGAGGTTGTGTTGCTGGACATCGCTGCCACCCACCAGGGCCGCGGCACGCTGCTCGACTCCGTCCGCCGGACGGCGCGGCAACTGTTCGTTCCTTTTACCGTCGGCGGAGGGATCCGCTCGCTCGAAGATGCAGCCAGGACTTTCGACGCCGGCGCGGACAAGATTGCGATCAACTCCGCCGCGGTGCGCCATCCCGAACTGATCGGTCACATCGCCGAGCGATTTGGATCGCAAGCGGTAGTGCTGGCGATTGACGCGAAGTTGTCCCGGACGGGTCACAGACCCGTGCCACACAGCCCTGTACCACACAATTCCGGATATGACGTCTACGTCACCGGGGGACGTGTTGCGACCGGGTTCGACGCCGTTGCCTGGGCGCGGCAGGCGGAAGAACTCGGCGCGGGAGAAATCCTGCTCACGTCCATGGACCGCGACGGCACGCGCAGCGGCTTCGATTGCGCGTTGACCTCCGCGGTCGAGCGCGCGGTCTCGATCCCGGTCATCGCCTCCGGAGGCGCCGGGTCGGTCGGGCATTTTGTCGAGGTGTTCCGCGACGGACACGCCGACGCCGCGCTGGCTGCGTCGATCTTTCACTTCGGCGTGCAACACATCGGCGAACTGAAGAGCGAGTTGCAAAGAGCGAACGTTCCGGTGAGGTTCCCATGCTGATCCCCTCGATCGATCTCATGGGCGGGCGCATCGTGCAACTGGTGCAGGGCGAGAAGAAGGCGCTGGAATTCACCGAATTCGACGAATGGGTGCAGCGTTTTGGCCAATATTCGCTGGTGCAATTGATCGACCTCGACGCGGCGATGGGCCGCGGCGACAACCGCGCGCTGGTGGCCGACCTGGTGCGCCGCCTCCCCTGCCAGGTGGGTGGCGGCATCCGCAGTGTCGGCCTTGCCCAGGAAGTTCTCGCAGCAGGGGCGCGCCGCATCATCGTGAGTTCGGCGCTGTTCGCAGCGTCGGGTGTGAACCTCGCTTTCGCGAAGTCGCTCGCCGAGGCCGTCGGCGCGGAGCGCGTTCTGGCCGCCGTTGACGCGCGCGGCGGGAAGATCTCGGTCCATGGCTGGAGCGCCGCCACCCAGGTTTCGCCGCTGCATGCCATCCGTGAGCTCGAACCCTATTGCGCCGGCTTTCTCTACACGCACATCGAGACCGAGGGCCTGATGCGCGGCATCCCGCTGGAAGTCGTGAAAACCCTGCGCGCCGCGACGAGTCGCGAACTGATCGTCGCCGGCGGCATCCGCAGCCATGAGGAAGTCGCCGCGCTGGATGCGCTCGGCGTCGATGCCGTCGTCGGCATGGCCATCTACACCGGCGCGATGCGAGCCTGATTCTTTATACTGTCGGGTGCTCCGCCTCCGCGCGGGGCGGGAGCCAAGGTGACCAAGCGCACGCATGACGAATCGCTGCCGCCGGAGCGGTTTCCCTCGGCCGTTTACGCCGAGACCGTGCTGGCGGTAAATTTCGAAGACGCCAAGAAATATTTTCTTTCCGCCCTCCTCGACATTCATTACGCCCATACGCTCATGCTGCAGCGTACCGGCATCATTCCCGCTGCAGATGCCGCCGCAATCCTGAAGGCGCTGGACGCGGTGGACCGCAAGCACGTTCACGCCTCGTCTTACACCGGGCAGTTCGAAGACCTCTTCTTCTTTGTCGAGGAACTGCTCACTGCGGCGCTGGGGGCCGATGTCGCCGGCAAGATGCACACCGCCCGCAGCCGCAACGACATTGACCTGACGCTCTACCGCATGGAGGTCCGGCGCGAGTTGCTGGCGGTGGGGTCGGAGGTGCTCGACGCCGCGCGCGCGCTGCTCGACCTGGCCGAGACCAACGTCGACACCATCATTCCCGCCTATACCCACACGCAACCGGCGCAGCCGACCACGCTGGCGCACTACCTGCTCGCCTCGGTGGAGTGCCTGCAGCGGGATTTCGGCCGCCTGGCCGCGGCGTTCGCCACCGTGAATCGCAATCCGCTGGGCGCCTGCGCCATTACCACCACCGGTTTTCCGATCGACCGCAGTCTCACCACCGAACTGCTCGGCTTCGAAGGCTTGCAGGAAAACTCCTACGGCGCCATCGCCGCCATCGACTACCTGACCGAGTCCACCGGCGCGCTGGCCGTCTGCATGGTGAACCTGGGAAAACTGGTGCAGGACCTGCTGCTGTGGTGCACACGCGAGTACGGCTTCCTGCGCCTGAGCGACGCCTACGTGCAGTGCAGCAGCATCATGCCGCAGAAGCGCAACCCGGTGGCGCTGGAGCACACCCGCATTCTCGCCAGCAAAGCGCTGGGGCAGGCGCAGGCTATTTTCACTTGCGCGCACAACACGCCCTTCGGCGACATCGTGGACAGCGAGGACGATCTGCAGCCGCTGGTGTTCACCATGTTCACCGACGCCCACCGGGCGTTGCGACTGTTTGCCGCCGCCATGTCGCGGGCGCAGGTCAACCGCGAGCGCCTGCGCGCCTCCGCAGCCACCGGATTCCTGACCGTCACCGAACTGGCCGACACGCTGACGCGCCGCGAGGGCCTGAGCTTCCGCACCGCGCACGGGCTGGTATCGGCGACGGTAAAAGCGCTGGCGACCGCCGACTCGCCCGGGCAGATCGTGGACGAGTTGATGCGCCAGGCGGAAAGCAAGCTGGGGCGACCGCTGCGCATTGCGCGCGCCGAACTGCTGCAGGCGCTCGATCCGGAACACTTCGTGCGCATCCGCAAAATCGAGGGTGGGCCGGCGCCCGAGGTGGTCACCGCCGCCATCGAACGCCATCGCGCAGCGGAAGCGGAGATGCGGCGCTGGCTGGATGCCAAGCGCGCGCTGCTGGACGAGTATCCGCGCCGCATTCGCCACGCCGCCGACCGCGTGCGGAACGGCGAAAAGCAGCCGGCGCGTCCGTGATGTATGGTGCTCAACAGAAGCTGAGTCGTCCCTATCCGCCGCACATCAGATGTAGTTCCGGTTCCGCATGACGACAACGCAGCAGAACGGCGATCGCGATCACCTGGTCCGGGCCATGGGCCTGGGCAGCGCCACGGCGCTGAACATCAACCTGATGATCGGCGTGGGTCCGTTCATCACCATGCCGCTGGTGGTCGCGGCCGCGGGCGGGCCGCAGGCGCTGCTGGGATGGCTTTTGGGCGCGCTTCTCGCCGTGTGCGACGGGCTGGTAACCGCGGAATTGGGCGCGGCGATGCCGCGCGCCGGCGGCTCCTATCGCTACCTGGCGGAGATCTACGGTCCCAACCGCCTGGGCCGCCTGATCTCCTTTCTTTTTATCTGGCAGATCTCGTTCAGCGCGCCGCTTTCCATCGCCTCCGGGTGCATCGGCGTCGGCCACTACGCCAGCTACTTCTGGCCCGGCCTGGAGACGATTTACGCGCGCCACACGGCGGCGCTGAACCTGCCGCTGCTGGGCCGGCTCGAGGCCAGCTTCATCGTCACCGCGGGCACCTTCGTCGCACTCGGCGCGCTGCTGTTGTCCGTAATCCTCCAGTACCGGCGCATTGACGCCGTCGGCCGCTTGTCGAAGGTGATGTGGATCGTCGTCATGGGAACCCTGGGCTGGATCATCTTCGCCGGGCTCACCCACTTCAACGCTGCCCAGGCCTTCAGCTTCCCGCCGGGCGCGTTTCATCTCGGCAAGGAGTTTTTCTACGGCCTCGGCTCCTCGATGCTGATCGCCACCTACGACTACTGGGGCTACTACAACGTCTGCTACATCGGCGGCGAAATCAAGGATCCCGGCCGCAACATTCCCCGCACCGTTCTGTATTCCATCCTGATCGTGGCCGTGCTCTACCTGCTGATGAACATCAGCATCCTGGGCGTGATTCCCTGGCAGGAGATGGTGAACCCGGCGCAACGCGGCCCCGGGTTCTACATTGTCTCCGTCTTCATGGAGCGGATCTACGGACCCACGGCGGCGAAAATCGTGACCGCGCTGATCGTGTGGACGGCGTTCTCCTCGGTGTTTTCGCTACTGGTGGGCTATTCGCGCGTGCCCTACGCCGCCGCGTTGGACGGCAACTACTTCCGTTTCCTGACCAAGCTTCATCCCAAGCATCGCTTCCCCCATCTTTCGCTGCTCTGCCTGGCGGGAGTGGCCGTGGCCGCGTGCTTCCTGTCACTGCAGGATGTGATCACGGCGCTGGTGGTAATTCGTATCCTCATCCAGTTCCTGCTGCAGACGGTGGGGGTCATCGTGCTGCGCATCCGCCGCCCGGAGATGCCGCGTCCCTTCCGCATGTGGCTGTACCCCTTGCCGGCGGTGCTGGCATTTGTGGGCTTCCTGTTCATCCTCTTCGGACGGCAGAATTTCGGCAAGGAAGTGCGCTACGCCGCGGTACTGGTCATCGTGGGGCTGATCATCTACCTGGTTCGCGCCCGCCGCCGCGGCGAGTGGCCGTTCGGCACGGCGGTTTTTGCCGAGCAACCGATCACTACGGATTAGCCCTCGGAGCGGGGCTTTCGCCGGCCCAACTTCGCCGTACTGCAATACGGAATTGCTGAAATACTGGTCTCCATGAAAGTCGCTCTCATCGGCTTGGGAAACATGGGCCGTCCGATGGCGCAGAACCTGCTTCGCGCCGGACATCAGCTCACCGTCTACAACCGCACGCGCAGCCGTGCCGATGGATTAGCCGGCGCGACGATTGCAGCCAGCGCCTCTGACGCCGCCAGAGCGGCCGACGTGCTGCTCACCATCGTGGCTGACGATGCCGCGCTGCAACAGGTCCTGTATCAAGGCGGCGCACTCCACGCCTTGCCGCCAGGCGCTCTGCATGTTTCGCAGAGCACCATCAGCGTGGAGCTTTCCCGTCGCCTGGCGCAGGAACATGCGGCGCGCGGCCAGCGCTACGTGGCCGCTCCGGTCCTGGGCCGTCCCGAAGCGGCTGCGGCCGCCAAGTTGTTCGTCCTCGCTGCCGGCGACGCCGTCGACATCAGCCGCTGCGAGCCAATCTTCTCCGCCATCGGCCAGCGGACCTTTCGCATCGCCGCCGAGCCTGCGCAGGCGAACGTGGTCAAGCTCGGCCTGAATTTCCTGGTCATGGCGATGCTGGAGAGTTTGGGAGAAGTCTTCGCCCTGGTCCGCAAGCACGGAATCCCCGCCGCGCAGTTTCTGGAGATCGCGACCGGAACCGCTTTTGATCTGCCGATCTACAAAAATTATGGCGGGCTCATCGCAGGGGAAGAGTTCCTGCCCGCCGGCTTTCGCATGCAACTGGGATTGAAAGATGCCCGCCTGGTGCTGCAGGCCGCCGAAGGCGCTGCCGCCCCGATGGCGATCGCCAGCCTGGTGCGCGATCACTATCTGTCCGGCGTGGCGCGCGGGATGAATGAGTTGGACTGGTCGGCGATCGCCAAAGTGGTCGCCCAGGACGCCGGGCTGAAGTAGGAGGTTTCGGCGGCTTCAAAGGTTTCGGAGGTTTCGTCGAAAACCTTTGAAACCTCCGAAACTTCCGAAACCTTCTTCCTAGTCGTCCGCTCGCGCGGCCTGCCGCACCCGGGGTACGCCGTGGGTCCCCGCCGCCACCGCTTCCTGCTCAAACACCGGCGCGGGCTTCTTCGTTCTGAAGGTGCGCGAGCCCCACTGCTGCAGCCGCTCCATGTAGGTGTAGAACACCGGCGTGATGTACAGGGTCAGCAGCTGCGAGAAGCACAGGCCGCCGACCACCGCCAGCCCCAGCGGCCGGCGCGATTCCGAACCGGCGCCCCAGCCCAGCGCGATCGGCAGCGTGCCCATCAGCGCCGCCATGGTGGTCATCATGATCGGCCGGAAGCGCACCAGGCAGCCGTAGTAGATGGCTTCCTCGGCGTCCTTGCCGGAGTTGCGCTGCGCGTCGAGCGCGAAGTCGATCATCATGATGGCGTTCTTCTTCACGATGCCGACCAGCATGATGATGCCCACGAAGGCATACAGGTTGAGGTCGAGGTGGAAGAGCTTCAGGGTCAGCAGCGCGCCGAAGCCGGCGGCCGGCAAGCCCGACAGAATCGTGATGGGGTGAATGAAGCTCTCGTACAGGATGCCCAGCACGATGTAGATGACCAGGATGGCCATGGCCAGCAGCAGGCCCAGGCCGCGGAAGGACGACTCGAACGCCTGCGCGGTTCCCTGGAAGCTGGTGGTGATGGTGTCGGGCAGCACGCCGCGGGCGGCGCGGTTGATGCCGTCCACCGCATCGCCCAGCGCCACGCCCGGACGCAGGTTGAAGGAGATGGTCACCGCCGGCAGTTGGCCGCTGTGCGCGATGCTCAACGGGCCGAGGGTGTTGCTGACCTTGGCCAGCTCGCTCAACGGCACCAGCGTGCCGTTGGCGGCGCGCACGTAGAGCATCGACATTGCCGCCGGATCCAGTTGGTATTCCGGCTTCAGCGCCACCACGACTTTGTACGCGTTATTGGGAGCGTAGATGGTGGACACCTGCCGGTCGCCGTAAGCGGTGTACAGCGCCTGCTCGATCTGCTGGGTGCTGATACCCATCGCCGACGCCTTGTCGCGATTCACGCCGATGTGCACTTGCGGATTTTTCATCAGCAAGTCGGTGGTGACGTCCTGCAGTCCGGGCACCTCGGCGATCTTGGCCGCCAGCTTGGGAGCGTATTCGTAGAGCTGCTGCGTGTCCGGGCTCTGCAGCGTGAACTGGTACTGGCTCTTGCTCATGCGCCCGCCGATGTTCAGCGCCGGCGGGTTGTTCAGGTACACCTGCATGCCCGGAACCTGGTTCAGGATCGGGCGCATGTGCTGGATGATGTCGTCCACGTGCGGCCGCTGGTCGCGCGGCACCAGGCGGATGGACATTCGCCCCGAATTGCTGCCGCTGCCGTTGAGGGAGCAGAAGAAGTTGTTGACGTACTTGCCGTAGTCGGAGTTGAGCACCCGCTCCGCCACCGCCAGTTGGTGGTTGGCCATGTCTTCGAAGGAAATGCCCTGCGCGGCCTCGGTATTGGCGAAGAACTGGCCCTGGTCCTCGCTGGGCAGGAAGCCCGCCGGCACCGCCTTGAACAGGTACACCGTGCCCACCAGCACCGCCGCGCTCACCACCATGGTCGCGAACTTGTGGTGCAGGACCTTCTGCAGCGACCAGTCGTAGCCCTTGAGCAGGCCGTCAAAGAATTTTTCCGTAGTCTGATAGAGCTTGCCGTGGTGCGTTTCCTCGATCGGCTTGAGGAAGCGGCTGCACATCATCGGCGTCAGCGACAGCGAAACGAATCCCGAGACCAGGATCGCTGCGCCGATGGTGACGGCGAACTCGTGCAGCAGCCGTCCCAGGATGCCGCCCATGAACAGCACCGGGATGAACACCGCCGCCAGCGACAAGGTCATGGAGACGATGGTGAAGCCGATCTCGCGCGAGCCGCGCACCGCCGCCTGCATCGGCGCCTCGCCCATTTCCATGTGGCGCACGATGTTTTCCAGCATCACGATGGCGTCGTCCACCACGAAGCCCACCGAGAGCGTCAGCGCCATCAGCGACAGGTTGTCCAGCGAGTAGTTCAGCAGGTACATCACCGCGAAGGTGCCGAGGATGGAGAAGGGAAGCGCCAGGCTGGGAATCAGGGTCGCTGACCCGTTGCGCAGGAAAAGGAAGATGACCAGGATCACCAGCGCGAGAGAGAGCAGCAAGGTGAACTTCACGTCGTTGACCGACTCGCGAATAGCTGCCGAGCGGTCATACATGATGTTCAGGTGCACCGAGGGCGGCATCTGCTCCTGGAAGCTGGGCAGCAGCTTGCGGATGTTGTCCACCACCTCGACCGTGTTGGTGCCCGGCTGGCGCTGGATGGCGAGCACGATGGCGCGCGCCAGCTTGTGATCGGCGCCCGCGTACCAGCTGGCGCTCTTATCGTTTTCCACGCTGTCGAAGACGTTGGCGACGTCCTGCAATCGCACCGGGTTGCCGTTGCGCCAGGCGATCACGATGGGCTTGTACTGTTCGGCGTCGGTGAGTTGCCCGCTGGTGTCCACCGTGTAGGCCTGCTTGTGTCCCCACAGGGTGCCGGTGGGCATGTTGACGTTGCCGCTGGTGATGGCGCCCACCACGTCGTCCACGCCGATCTGCTTGCTGGCCAGCAAACGCGGATCCAACTGCACCCGCACCGCGTACTTCATGGCGCCGTAGACGCTGACCTGGGCCACGCCGCTGACCATCGAAATGCGCTGCCCGATCAGCGTCTCGGCGTACTCATCGACGTCCGAGAGCCGCAGCGTCGGCGAACTCAGCGCCAGGTACAACACCGGAGAATCGGCGGGGTTGACCTTCTGGTAGGAAGGCGGCGCGGGCATGTCCGGCGGCAAGTCGCGCAGCGATTTCGCGATCATCGCCTGCACGTCCTGCGCGGCGCCGTCGATTTCGCGGCTGAGGTCGAACTGCAGCGTGATCTGGGTGCTGCCCAGGCTGCTGTTCGAGGTCATCTGGTCCAGGCCGGCGATGGTCGAGAACTGCTTCTCCAGCGGCATGGCCACCGCCGACGCCATGGTGTCCGGGCTGGCGCCGGGCAGTCCCGCTCCGACCGTGATGGTGGGGAAGTCGACGTTGGGCAGGTCGCTCACCGGAAGCTGCCGGTAGGCGACCACACCGAAGATCAGGATCGCCGCCATGACCAGGGTGGTCATGACCGGCCGGCGAATAAAAAGTTCCGCGATGCTCATGAAACGCTCTCGAAGCTGGAAGCTAAGAAATCCTGTGGGCCGCGCGACTGGCGCAGTCCTTACTCCGCCCGGCGCTGCAGCATAGACGTGTCCCTGCGCCGGGTCCATGGACCAGGGGTGCATCTATGATATTGCGAGTTGTGACTTATCGATACGGCGCGAATCGTAAAGTACTGTAAAGATTGCAAGTTGGGATGGTCACAGGGGAACCGCTTCTCCCTCGGGCGAGAGCGTCACAACGAACCAAAACGAAGAACCAAGAACCAGGAACGAAGAACGAACAACTAACAACTAACAACTGCCTTACGACACTTCCCGCACCGTGATCTCCTGCGCCGGATCTCCTCCCGCCAGCGACTGGGCGACGATCAACTGCCGCGCTTCGCCGCGCAGGACGGGCAGTTTCAGGGCAAAGAAGCCGGCTCCGCCCAGGCACACCACGCCTCCGATGGCCAAAGTCAATGGAGCGCCGATGTGTTCCGCCATGGCGCCGGCGAAGAACGCGCCAAACGGCGCCATGCCCATGAACATCATCGAGTACAGCGCCATCACCCGCCCGCGCAGCCGGTCCGGCACCATGGACTGGATGAGGGTGTTGGTGGACGCCATCTGCACCATCATGAATAGCCCCACGGGAACCAGGAAAAGCAGCGACAGCCATAGCGTGCGCGACGACGAAAAAAGGATCAGCGCCCCGCCGAATCCCGCCGAGCACACCGCCACCCACGTCCCCAGCCCGCGCACGCCTTTCTTGGCCGCCAGCGTCAGGGCGCCGATCAGCGCGCCGATGCCGGTGGCGCCCATCAGCCAGCCCAGCCCCTGCGCGCCGACATGGAGAATGCGGTCGGCGAAGATCGGCATCAGCACCGCATACGGCATGCCCACCAGGCTTACCAGCCCGACCAGCAACAGCAGCGCCTGAATCGGCTTGGTGGCGCGCGCGTACTGAAAACCTTCGATGATGTTCTGCGTCGGCGATGTCGTAGAGGCTTGCGGAACGAACTTGGGTACCACCATCATCAGCAGCCCGGTGATCACAGCAATGTAGCTCACCGCATTGGCGAAGAAGCACCAGCCCTCGCCGATCTTGGCCACCAGGATGCCGGCGATCGCCGGGCCGACGATGCGCGCGCCGTTGAACATCGAGGAGTTCAGCGCGATGGCGTTCATCAGGTCTTCCTTGCCCACCATGTCCACCAGGAACGCCTGGCGCGCGGGAATGTCGAAGGCGTTGACCACGCCCAGGCAGGCCGCCAGCACCATGATTTCCCACACCCGAATCCGCCCGCTCAGCGTTAGCCCGGCGTAGAGGAACGCCAGCACCATGGCCGTCGCCTGCGTCGCCACCACCAGGTTGCGGCGGTTGTGGCGGTCGGCGACCGTTCCCCCGATCGGCGCCACCAGGAACACCGGAATCTGCGACGCGAACCCCACCGTGCCCAGCAACAGGGACGAACCGGTCAGGCGATACACCAGCCACCACTCCGCGATCATCTGCATCCAGGTGCCGATCAGCGAAATCAATTGCCCGCTGAAAAATAGTTGGAAGTTGCGGTGACGGAGAGCGCGAAAGGTCTCTTTCCAGCGCGAGCGGGGCGGTACGGGAGTTTGCGGAAGCCCGGGGGACGGGTTGGCGTCGGCCATCGGCAGATTGGATGAAGCTTAAAACCCGGAAGTCGTTCGGAATCGGCGATTATTCGCAAAGCGAGGCGAAATTGCGAAGAAAAGGATTGACCACCACCACTCCGGCGAAGTCCTGCCCGGCCTGCAGATCCTCGGTGAGGAGATAGCGGCAGGACGAGGCCTTGGCGGCGGCGACAATCAGCGCATCCCAGAACGACAACCGGTACTCATCTTCAACATCCCATGCTCTCTGCAAAATCGAGGCGCTGATCGAAGCCGG
>DASUBK010000171.1:0-11721 GCA_035763305.1 Terriglobales bacterium
CTGGCTGGCCGCTGCCAGTTCACCGAAATAAGCGTTGGGATCGTTCGGCTGCGCCTCCACTACGCCGCTGTTGAGATTCATGATGGTGATCCCATCCACCGCTGTGGTGTAAGCGCGCACCCCATCGCCGGAAACCACAAATCCTGAAGGGATGTAGAAATTGCGCGCCAGCGGGTATTCCTTCAGCACGCGGGTGCCGGTGCCCTGGTACTGATCGATTTGCGAAGTGGCCAGCGCGTACGCGGGCTGGAAGGTGCTCACCTGCTGAACGCTGACGCCATTGAGCAACACGCCTGCCTGCCACTGCTGTTGCACCGTGCCGCTGTTCGGATTGATCACCACGACGTTGCTCGCGCCCGCCGGCGTCATCGCCGGAACGGTCACCTGCAACTGGGTTGGCGAGAGCACGGTGGTATTCAGCAGCGAACCGTGCCCGATGCGCACTTGGGCGCCGGAGACGAAATTCGTTCCGCTGACGGTGAGCGTCTGCGCCGTGTCGGTAAGGAAAGAGGGCGGATTCACGCTGCTGACGGTAGGGGCGGACGCCTGCACGTTCGTGAGGGCCAGGCCGACGGCAAGACCGCGCACGTCCACTCCGCCGGTCACGCCCGAGCCGATGCTGAACTCCTGGAGAATGGCGTTACCGCAGCAGTTGCCGCCCGGTCGGATCTGGGCGGCGTCGAGCGTCACCACGCTTCCAATGCCAATGTTCGGATCGGTATTCGAGGTGCTGTTGCCGACCAGCACCAACTGGTTATCGTTGCCCGTCACCGCCAGCGTCGACGGCGTGGCAATGCTGGTCACGAACGCGCCGCCGAAAAATTGCCCGAAGCTGCCGGAGCCGGTACGCAAGTCCAGCGCGCTCACCGCCACGCCGGCGGCGTTGCTTTCCGTCAGCATCACGTAGGCGAAATTGCCGTTGGGATCGCTGGCGTCCCTGGTCACCGCGAGGCCCACGGCGTTTTGAGCATTGCCCAGCCCATCATTGGGCGCGGGCGAATTGGTGACCGCATTGCCGTTCTGCGTGTCGATGGTCACTACCAGGTTGGCGCGCGCCGCCACCACGTAGCGGCCGTCGGCCGTAGCCGCGATGGTCTTGCGGTTCAGATTGGAATTGCCCAGCGTGCCCACTTGCGTTCCGGCAATCGTCGTCACCGCGAACGTGGACAAATCCACCCGCTGCACGCCGCCGGTTGTGATCCCGTTGAACAACTCATTCACGTAGGCGGCACTCCCGGCGATTACCACCCCGGTCGCCGGAGTCGTCAGCCCGCCAAGGGTCGGCGTGGCCAGTTGCCCGGTTGCGGTATTGAAGATTTGCAGCGAACGCCCGGTAGACCCCACCAGCGTGGTTCCATCCGCGCTCAGCGCCAGGTCCATCGAAGCCAGCGAGGGCCAACGCGCAATTTCCGTGCGCGTGGGAATGTCAACTACGGAAATGTAAGCGCCGGCGCGAGAGGATACGTAAGCCGTTCGGCCATTGGGTGAGATGGCTATCGAAAATGGGCCGACTCCTGTCGTTAGCGGCGGCTTGATCTCAACATTGTCCGAGGTGCGGAAGACACGCAGAAGACTCTTATAAGACTCGGCGACGAAGTAATACTCGTCGGCGCCCGCCGCCGGCACCGTGGTCAGGAGAATGCTCAGCGTCTCGTTACCGGGTACAGCCTCGGCGTAGCCGCCGTCACTGATGGCGGCGGACAGCTGTGACTTCCCTACCTGGCTGGCGGTGCCGACGATGGTGATCGTGGAACTCCACGACGGCGCCGGGTTGCTCATGGTGCAACTCAGGGGCGCCGGGGTGCAGGTGCCCGCCGGCGAAGTAATCGACGTCGCCGTGAATCCCGCCGGCGCGATGAAGTTCACCGCGAAGCTCGGGGGCTGTCCCGGACCGTTGTTGCCCACGTTGAAGGTGTAGGTCACCTGCGACCCCAGGGTCGCGGTGTTCGTGCCGGCATCGGTGGCGGCGCTGCCGGTGATGAAGGTATCCGCGCCCGTTACGACGGTGGTCGATACGATGGCTGTGTTGTTGCCGCTGACGGGGTCGGGCTCGTTACCGGCAACAACCTGCGCCGTCAACGACGCCGGACCCAGCGCGGTCGGAGTGACGGTGAACGTTCCGTGGTTGTCACCGCTATTGCCGGCGACGGGCGGGAACGCCCCCAGGGGGCAGGTAATACTCGATCCGTTGTTGACGCAGTCCGGGTTCGGCAGGTTGGAGAAGGTACCCGCGTTGCCCGGGCTGAGCGTGACCGTAACCGACGCGCCGGTGGACTGGCTGGGACCGTAGTTGTACACGAACACGTCAACGCTCTGCGGCACATTGATGGCGACGGTGGCCGGGGCGGGGCCGCCGAACGACGTCGCCAGGTCGGCGCCGATCGTCAAAACCGGCTGCCACAACGCCGACAGCACGCTGGAATTCGTGACCGACGTGCCAAAGAATGGCGAGCCGCTGCCCACCACGTCGACGTGGCTGGCGCCTCCGCCATACAGACCGCCATTGGTATTCGGCGCCGGATCGCCGCGCAGATACAGCTTCTCCACCACTCCGTCGCTGCGGTAGTGCCACCAGCCCGCGACCGGCGCCGTCGCCTGGAACACGTCTGCCTGGAAATAGATCTCGTTGCTGTCGGTGAGGGTCAGGAACTCGCCGGCGCGACCGAGCGTGGACACCGGCATGGTGTTGAAGCCGGAGTTGGTCCCCGGAGCGTCGGTGAATGACAACGCGACGCTGCTGATCTGCTTGGTGGCGGCGTTGTAGAGGAAAATGCCGGAATCCGAAGTCGGGGCGTTCGCCAGCCCGGCGCGGAAGGCAATGTTGCCGGCGCCATTGATCGAGGCATCCATCGCCGAGGACGAACCTGCGCTGCTGGAAAACGAAAGGAAAGATAAAGTGCCGCCTCCCGGCGCTGCATCACCGTTGAGCGCGATGGCGGAAACCGTCCCGCCCGCGCTGCCGAGGAAGAGACCGCTGCGGCCGTCCGCCAAGTTGGCGGCAAACAGAACCTGGCCGGAGGCGTTGACCTCGAGAGCGGAAGTAAACCCGCTGATCGTGGTGGTCCCGCCGAAGGAATCGCCGACTGCCGCAACCTTCACCATCCCAGTGCTGGGGATGTACGCATAAATGCCGTTCGCTCCGCCGGTGACCGTATCGTAGAAGTAGACATTGCCGTTGTCGGTAAAGACCTCATTGACGTTGGGCGAGGCGAAGTTGACTGCGCCGAATGTCCCCGCGCCCGGGGCGGCATCGCCGGGCAGGACGACCTTGGCCAGCGTTCCCGCGCCCGGAGTGGCGCCCGCCGTCCACACGAACCCGCCCAGCGAACCGCCGCTGATGCCGGCGCGGAAATATACCCGTCCCGCAGCATTGATGGGGCTGTTGACGTAGTTGCTGATGGGAACCCCGACGAATATCAGCGGCTGTCCCGAGCTGGGGTCGAGGTCCCCAGTAGCCGCCACCTTCTGCACGCCGTTGCTCGGATCCCAGCGCCACACAGCAGTCCCACCGCTGGGAAAGGCTGTCCCAATCAGTGCGCTGCCGAACGCCAGTTGGCCGTTGGCATTGACGAACACTTCACTGAACGCCAGGTTACCGGAGATGACCGTTCCCGCGGGTAATCCGGGCGCGGCATCGCCGTCGGTGACCACGCGGTAGACAGTGTTCGAGGTACTGTTAAAGGCGAAGATGCTGGCGCGGCCGCCCGCCATCGCCCCAACAAATGCGGTCCAGGGACCGGCGGTGCGAAAGCCGCTGCCCGCGGTTATGGCGTTGGCGCCGCTGGGCACGGCATCGGCCGTGCTCATGTACGTGGTGAGTCCTTCCGGACTACCGAAGCAATAAACCGCGGTGGCAGTGCCGCCGGCGACGCTCGGCGCAAACAACGCGGCCCCGCTGTTCAACAGCTTAACGAATCCAACCGAAACGTTGAGCAGCGTCCCGCCACCCGTAACATTCGACGGATCGCCGTCCACGGCGATCTTCGACAGAGTCGGCGGCGTCGCTCCACCCGCTACCGGTATCGATTGAAACACGCCAAAGCCGCTGGTGAGAACGCTGGCGTAGCCGGCACGGAAGGCGACTGTACCGCTGGCGTTGATGGCGATGGTGCTGGCGATCGGCAGGGAGTTGAAGGTGGTGCCGGTCACGCCCGGCGTCGCTTCGCCGAAGTAATACACCGTGGCGAAGGTATGCGGGCTGAAGGCCACCAGGATCTCGTTGGTCGAGCCGGTAAAGGTGGAGAACAGCACGCTGCCGTTGTCGCCCAGGCCCAGGATGCTGGGCACGCCGATGGTCCCGGCGGTGGGAAATGCGGGTGCCGCATCGCCGCCGGCGACCATCTGCGCGATTCCCGTCGCCGGCGTGTACAGCCAAACCGCACCGCTGGCCGAGAACGCCACCTGGCCGCTGCTGTTCAGGAAGATGCTCAGCGATTGGAAGCCGTTGTTGCTCACCGACACCGCGCCAAAGGTGCCGTTCAACGGCGTGGGAAAGGCGTCGCCCTGGGCCACGATCTTGCTAACCGAGGCGACGCCGTTGGCCAGCTTCGCCATCCAGATGCCGTTGCCGCCCCCGAAATTCGCCGAGAACACTACCTGCCCGGAGGCATTGATGCTCATCCCCTGGGCGACGCTCAGGCTGGTGAAGATCGATGTCGTGCCCGGCGCGGCGTCATTCACGCCCACGATCCGCACCGGCGTGCCGCCCGCAGGCGCGATGTACAAAGTTCTCAGATCGACCGGCAGCGGCACCGTGGTTGCCAGCGTGGCGGTAAACGCCACGTCGCCGGCGGAGTCGATGCCCACCGGGATCACGCCTCCATACATCAAGCCGTTTCCTCCGGGCGCAGAATCCACGTTGGCCGCGATCGGAATCAGCGTGCTTCCATCCCATCGCGTCACGATGGTTCGCAGCAGGCCGTCGGTGGTGTTGACATTGACGTTGAACACCGCCTGGCCGGAGGCGTTGAGGTGCACGAAGTTGACCGTGTTCACCCGGCTGCCGGGAAACCCGGGATACGCATCCCCGGCCTGAACAATGCGCGTGGTCACTCCCGTGGAGGCTTTGCGAAAGAACAGCGCGGTGGTGTTGGCGAAGAGGAAGTCGCCGTTCTGGTTGACATCCACATTGGCGCCCGGGTTCGCCAGCAGGCTGGCCGCGGGATAGCTGCCCAGGTTGCCGCCCACCACGGTTCCCGACTTCAGGTTGGCGTCGGTCAGCCACTGCTGCACGTTGGGCACGATGCTCTGCGCCGGCGCGCCCGTGCTCACAACTGACATGAAGATGAGGAAGGACACAAAGCCGTGGAAGCGGCGACCGTTGGCTGACATTTGCTCTCCTGGCGAGACACCACTGGACCGTGGACCCGGGATCCCGATGCCAAGCGCACCCACGCTCGCGACGCAGCGTCGCGCTGCGAGCTTTACCCAACGCACTCGACACCTTCAGGTCGCCAGACCATGTGCCTACGGGAGATACCGGGGGGCGGCATCACGAGACGGCCTGACACAACTTGTAGAGGGGAAGGCGGTGCGACTTTATCCGAGCGCACTAAAGCGGAGCAATACCACCTTTGTGCTATGGGATGAACAACGCCTCGACTACCTTCAAGAGGTGAAAAATCGACCGCTGCTAAGGACGCCAGCGATCCAGCGCCGCACTCAGGCGCGCCAGGCCGGCCGCCGTCATCTCCGGGTCCCCGCCCATGCCGAGGCGGAAGTGCTGCGGCATCTCGAAGAAGCGGCCGGGCACAATCGAGGTCTCGAATTCGCGGCGCAGGAACTCCGCAAAATCGTCGGCGTTGCCGCGCTTCAGGCGGGGGAACACGGTGGTTCCGATTCCCGGGCGCACGGTTTCCAGGTCGTTGCGGCTGTCCAGGAAAGCGTCCATCGCGGCGCGATTCCTGGCTAGCACTTCCCTGGCCCGCTGCGCCACGCGCTGCAAATTGGCCAGCGCGATCACGCTGATCGCTTCGGCCGGAAACGCCGGCGTCGCTGCATAAAGGTCGTTCAAGCGCCACATGCGCTTGGCCAGCTCCGGCTCCGCCAGAATCCATCCGCAGCGCAGCCCGCTGAGGCCGTAGGCCTTGGTCAGGCTGCTGGTGACCACGAACTGCTTGCCCAGGTGGAAGCACGAGGGAGGCTGCTGCCCGAACAGCACTTCCAGGTACACCTCGTCCACCAGCACCCGCGCGCCCACGTGGTGAGCGATCTCGCCGATCTCGCGCAGCGTTTCCTGCGGCGTGAGCACGCTGCTGGGATTATGAAGATTGCAGAGGACGATGAGCCTGGTTCGCGGCGTGACCGCTTTTTCCACCTCGCGCGCGTCGATGCGGAATCCGTCTTCGAAGCGCCGCGGAAAGCGCCGCAGCCGGGCGCCGAGGAACAACGCCGTGGACAGCATGGGCTCATACGTCGGCTGCTCCCACAGCACGTCATCGCCGGGCTCAAACAACGCGGCGAAGGCAAGATGGTTGGCGAACGACGTCCCCGCGGCCGTGACCACGCAGGCGGGATCGACGTCGAACTTCTGCGCCAGCGCCGAGATCAGCGGCTCGTATCCGTAGATGGTCGGCCCGTTGATCTCCAGGTCCTCGATCCGCACCGGCAGCCCGGACAGCGGGTAGCTCATCATCCCGCTGGTGGCGAGGTTGTACTTCGCTCCCGAGCACAGTTTCGCCCACTCCATGTACGGCGAGCTTAGGGTTCGTTCGATTGCGGTTGGCGCCACCGGCTTCGCCTCCTTCCCCAGATGAAATATACCGTGATTCCCGCCAGCAGGATCGCCGTCCCGACCAGCGAATCCTTGGGGTACCTGATCATCGTATTCAGCACCACCAGCCACGACACGGCGACAAAGGCGAAGGTGGTGAAGGGATGTCCCGGTACGCGATATCCGCTCCACGATTCCCCGCGCACCCGGTCGCGATGGCGGAAGACAAACAGGCAGGTGGCGGACAGTCCGAAAAAGATGAAATCGGTGGCCACGACATAATTGAGGATCTGCTCGTAGCGGCCGGAGAGCGCGATCACGATCGTCCACACGCTCTGCACCACGATGGCGACCACCGGCACGCGCGTGCGCGGATGCACCCACGCCAGCGCGCGGAAGAACAGCCCGTCGTCGGCCATGGCGAAGTACACGCGCGGTGCGGTCAGAATTCCCTGGCTGAGAAATCCCAGCCCGGAGATCGCGATGCCGGCGGCGATCAATTTTGCGCCGGGCTCGCCCAGCGCCAGCCGCATCACGCTCGAGGCCGGGGTACTGGTGACCGCCAGCCCCGCCGCGCCCAGCGCGCGCACATACACGAATCCCGCCGACAGATAGAGAAGGATGACTCCCACAACGCCGATCAGCAGCCCGCGCGGCAAGTCGCGGCGGGGATCGCGCATCTCGCCCGCGACAAAGCACGACGTCTGCCACCCGCCGTAGGAAAACAGCACCGGCACCATGGCCGCCGCGAAGGCGGAGATGAAGCTGCCGGACATCGGGCGATCCATGGCCGGGTGCCAGCTCCACTGCGACGGGTGCACCAGCGCGAAGCCGGCGAGCACCAGCGCGGCGATGGCGCCGATCTTCAGCACCATGAGCACGTCCTGTACCGTGCCGCCCATGCGCACGCCCATGCAGTTCACCACCGTGAGCACGGCGAGCACGATCACCGCCAGCAGCCAGTCAGGCGCGTGCGTGCCGGTGAGTTCGATGGTGTAACGCGCGAAGGCGATCGACACCGCCGCCATGCCGCCGGTCTGGGTGACCAGCAGCAGTCCCCATCCGTACACGAAAGCCACTGACGGATGGTAGGCCTCGCGGATGTAGGCGTACTGGCCGCCGACCTGCGGCATGCGGTCCGCCAGTTCGGCGTAGATGAACGCCCCCGCCAGCGCGATCACCCCGCCCGCCAGCCACGCTCCCAGGATCAGCACCGGCGTGTGCACCACCTGGGCCACGACGTAATAATTAATGAAGATGCCCGAGCCGATGATGCCGCCCATCACGATCATGGTGGCGTCGAACAGGCCCAGCCGCCGCGCCAGCTTCGCCTGCGGGGCGCCGGGCTGCTCAGATTGTCGCGGGCCGCTGCTCATCAGGTCTGTGGGTTCGTGGGTTCGCCGTAGGTCGTCGGCTATGGACGAACACACTACCACACGACCACACCTACATACTTTTGTGCATCTGATCCCTCGTGGCGTTCTTTCCTTACTTTCCGCGCACCGCGATCTCCTTCGGCTGTGTGGTGGGCGGATTCCTGGTGTACGCGATCGGCAGGGGAATCATCTACTCCAGGACCAAGAACCATCTGGAGCGCTACAACCTGCGCCAGGCGCTGGTGACGGCGATTGCCGTGGCGGTGGTCGTCGCCCTGATCGTCGTCTGGGGCAGCCTGCTGAAGGCCCATGCCACTTTCTTCGGCCTCGTCGGCGCCGGCCTCACTGTGGCCCTCAAGGAACCGCTGCTGGCCATCGCCGGCCGCATCATCATTCTGTTCGGAAAAATGTATGGCGTCGGCGATCGCATCGAGGTCAACAAGATCACCGGCGACGTGATCGACGTCGGCTTCTTCTACACCCGCATGATGGAGGTGGGCAACTGGATCCACGGCGACCAGGCCACCGGCCGCATCGTGCAGTTCAGCAACTCGCGCATGTTCGGCGACACCGCGGTCTACAACTACACCCAGAACTTCTCCTACATCTGGGATGAAGTGAAGCTGCCCATCACCTACGCCAGCAATATCAAGGCCACCACCGAAATCCTCCTCGAAGTGGGCGGCGAATACACCCGCGAATTTCTGCAGGGAGCGCAGCACGAACTGGAACAGATGCGCCGCTCGGTGGTGGTGCCCAACGTGGAACTCAAGCCGCAGGTGTTCCTGCGCGTCACCGACAACTGGGTCGAGCTGAACATGCGCTACGTGGTCGATCCCAAGAAGCGCCGCGCGGCCAGTTCCTTTATCTACAGCAATGCCTTTGCCATGCTCCAGGGCCGGGACGACATCACCATCGCCTCTTCCACTGCGGATGTCGCCATTCACTGGGCCGGCGACTCCGGCTCCTCCTCGGAAGAGGCGCACCACCAACCCACGCAGACCCTGCGCCAAGGCGAGGAACCCATCTCTCCCGACAAGGCGGCGTAGCCCATAAACACAAACACCCGCGCGTGCCTGCGCACCCGCGGGTGTGAAACGGTTGACGTGTTACTTAGGACTGCTTGGTCTCGATCGTCGCCGCCGTCTTCGCAGCCGGCGCCGGCTCCGGCTCGCCCTTGATCGCGCTCTTGAAGCCTCGAATGCCCTCGCCCAGTCCCTTACCCAGATCGCCCAGGCGCCGCGGCCCAAAGATCAGCAGGGCGATGCCCAGGATTACCAGCAGTTCCGGAACTCCCAGTTCTCCGAACATAAATCTCTCTCTCCTGAAAGCGCCCACCCGGGCCGCTTTCGCTACTACGAGTGTAACCGAAAAGCTACCGCCCGCGCTAAAAACGACTCACGTAGCCGCAGGCGCTCCGATCTCCGGTCCTTAGGTACGCCTACGCTTCTTTAGATTTTGGGTAGGCCCCGGCGCCTCGCCGGGGCTGCCGCACGCCGTACCCGAATATCGACCGCGAGGGCGCCTCGCCCGAGCACCCCAGATATCACCCCACCATCGCCGCCCGCTTTGCCGTCCGCCCGATCCCCGACACCAGCCAGAACACGCCCGCGATTACCGCCGCAATCAATCCCAACCCGGTGATAAACACCGGTACCACGAAGTAATCCACGTTGTAGCCCACGTGGATGCGAATGTCGTTGGGCTGCTCCGGGTTGAAGCGGATCGGGTGCACGCTGCCCACCGGGTACTGCGCCGCGATCTTCTCTTTCGCTTGGCGGTTGGTGCTGGCGTGGGGAAACACGTAGCCGCCGCGGAAGCGGTCGCCGTGCGCGGCGAATTCGAATTCCAGCGCGGTGTTGTAGAGCTGGCCCGAATCGGTCGGCATGGTGATGACTTCGGAGCGCACCACCCGCGCCGGCGCCTCCGGCCAGGTGCGCAGGATCTTCCATTGCGTCCAGTAGGAGGGCGCCGCGAAGGCGAAGAAGGCCGCCGCCATGATCAGGAAGCCGATGCCGATGAACTTCAACAGAACTCTCACAAACTAGTCCCCAGCCCCTAGCCCCTATTTCCTTTCCAGTTCCCGGATCTCTTCCGCCACCTTCTTATATCCGCGCGTCACGTTCAGCAGGTACAGGAAATGGATTGCCCAGGTCACGAAATACGCCGCATAGAGAAATTTCATCGCGAACTCCTCGCCACGCTGGCCGGCGAATCCTGGATCGCCTTCATCGCGTGGGCTTCTTCGACCTGCTGCCGCAGCCGTTCCAGCCTATAGCGCACGGCGATGACCAGCGCCGCCAACGCCAAGAACGCGGCGAAATTGATCAGCAGCGCGTGCCACATCACCGGATCGATTCCCGAGCCTTCACCCCCGCCGATCACCGGCGCCGGATGCTGGGTGCGGAACCAGCGGATCGACATGTACACGAACAGCACGTCCACCGCGCCAAACACCGCCAGCGCTGCCGCCAGCACCGGGTTGTTGCCGGAATAGCGGCGCAGAACCAGGTAGCTCACGTAGATGAGCCACAGCACCAGGGTGCTGGTCAGGCGCGCGTCCCACGTCCACCAGATGCCCCACACCGGCTTGGCCCATAGCGGCCCGGTGATCAGCACGATGGTGCAGAACACCACGCCCATCTCCGCCGTGGTCACCGCGAACGCGTCCGTCTTCGGGTTGCGCTTCGCCAGGTACAGGATCGAGGCGACGAAGTTGGCGAAGAAGCACAGGAACGCCGTCCACGCCGACGGCACGTGGTAGTAAAAGATCCGCTGCACGTCGCCCATGGTGGCTTCCGTCGGCGCGCCTACCAGCGCCGCGTACAGTCCCCATGACAACAGGCCCAGCGTGACCAGCGCGAGCGAAGTAAATTTCCAGTTCATCATTCCGCCTGCAACACAGTTTCGAAGAGAAAGATTCCCAGCGTGGTGAAGACTACGTCGTACACCGCCAGGAACACCAGCGAAAGATACGCCGAACTCTCCCCGGTCAGGATCGAGGTCGTGGCCGACACCATGGCAATCAGCGCCGGGATCGAGATGGGGAACAGGATCAGCGGCAGCATCACCTCGCGGCTGCGGGTGCGCAGCGACATGGCGCCGAAAAACGTTCCGTTGCCCACCAGCGCCCAGGTGCCCAGCAGGGCGACGATCGGCAACTGCCACGCCGGGCCGACGCTGCGCAGGTCGAAAAACACCACGAACAGCGGCGTCATCAGGCCTTGCAGGATGGTGACAAAGACGAAGTTCCCAATCACCTTGGCGAGGAACAGCGCCTCAGCCGGCGCCGGTGAGATGCGAAAGGCGTCCAGCGCCTGGTTGCGCAGCTCCCGCGCCCAGGTCTGATTCAACGCCACCACCGCCGCGAACAGCAGCGCCACCCACACCAGCCCCCCGGCGATTTGCCGCGACTGCTCCGCCGTCAACTCGAACGAGAAGCTGAAGATCACCACCACCAGCAGCGCGAAGAACAGCATGGAGTTGATGGCGTCCTTGGAGCGCCACTCCAGACGCAAGTCCTTGGCCAGCGTCGCCCCGAGCACATCGAAGAAGCCCGGCGCCCGCGGCAGAATGGGGCTTGCGATCGCGGCAGTAGTCATCGCGCCACCTCGGATTGGTGCCCCACAGCCT
>DASUBK010000172.1:0-3939 GCA_035763305.1 Terriglobales bacterium
GCTCGTCGCCGGCTTCCCCGCTACCAGGCTCTGCACCACTTCCAGCAGAGTCCACTCCGCCTCGCCCTGCAGGATCAGGCCGGCGCCGGCGTTGACATACTCCTGCGGGTGGTCCGAAGCGTCCGAGCCGTTCACCACCACCGGAATGCCGGCGTCGCGGGCCTCCGCGCACATCTGCCGCGCCACCTCGCGCATGCGCACCAGGCACATCTTGGAGAGGAAGTTGAAGTTGTCCTCGTAGATGGCAAGCACGCGCGGGCAATGCCGGCGCAGCGCGTGGGAGAACTCCGCCGGATCTTCCAGCATAGTGTCGAACAATGCGACCGAGTAGCCGTGGGCGCGCAGCAGGGCTGCCGCATAGAGCGTGCCCAGAGGCGGATACGGCTGCATCTTCTGCACCTGCTTGCGGTCGTACGCGAGATGGTAGGAATGCGTCAACAGGACGTCGGTCACCGGGATCCTCCCGCGGGCTGGGTTCGTCTTGGCAGGCGCGCGTTCAACAGACGTCTCCCATGCCGTGAGCCAATTCCTGGCCGGTCAACAGCGAGCGGCGGCTCACCAGCCGCTCGGTGGCGCGGGCCACCCATAGTTCCCAGGGAAAGCTGAAGCGGTTGTGGCGCAGGCGCCAGCGCAAGGGCGCACCCAGGGCGCGCCGCGTCGCATTGCGCAGCAAGCGCGCGTTGGCGGTGCCGCGGCGAATCTGGTTGTTGAGCAGGAAGTACTCGATCATGCGCCGCAGGCGGCGCAGTTCCTCGCCTTGCAGCCAGGGCAGCAGGTTGTTTCCCAGCGAGACGTTCGCCCACTCCTCCAGCGTTTGCGGTTCGTACACGCCCAGCTCGCGCAGTTGCGGCCAGATCGGAATTCCGGGATACGGTGTGAAGATGTTGGGCGAGAAGCTCACATTGGAAAACTGTCGCGCGATCTCGCTCATGGTGCGGAAGGTTTGCACCCGGTCCTGCTCGCTTTCGCCCGGATAGCCGACGATCACGTTGAAGGTGGTGCGAATGCCGGCCGCTTCCGTCTTGCGCGCGGTCTCGAACATATCGGCAACCCTCTGGTGCCTCTTGTTCATGAAGCGCAGCACCTGCTCCGATGCCGACTCCGTCCCGAAGCCCATGTGGTACAAGCCGCTCTCGCCCAGCAGGCGGACCTGGTCGTCGGACATGCGGCACAGCAGGTCGGTGGACGCCTGGACGGTCCAGCGGAACTTGACCTTGGACTCCACGAAGCCGGCGGCGATGGCGAGTGCGCGGTTGAGGTCGACGGGAAAGTTGGAATCGAGAAACGCCACCTCCCGCACGCCGTAGCGCTCCACCAGGTCGAGCACGTCGCGCACCACGCGCTCGGCGGTGCAGGCGTTGAAGCGGCGCTTGTAGAAGACCTGGTCGGTGCAGTAGTTGCAGGCGTACGGGCAGCCGACGCTGGAGGCGTAGCCGACCTCGCGCACGCCGCGCGCCCGCTCGTACGTCTCAAAATCCACCAGCGAGTAGGCCGGCGTCGGCAGCTGATTGAGGTTGACGACTGGGCGTTCCGGGTTATGGACGATTCGTCCGTCTCGCCGGAACGACACGCCGGCCACGCCGTCGAAGGCATCGCCGCGTTGCAGGCGCTGCGCCAATTCCAGCAACGTGACTTCCCCCTGGCCGCGGACGATGATGTCGATGAAGTCTTCGCGCAGCGTCTGCTCGGCCATCAGCGTGGGGTGCCAGCCGCCGAAGACAATCGGCAGCTCGGGCCGGAGGCGGCGCACCATGCGCCCGACGCGAATCGTCGCCCGGATCATGGCCCCGGTTAATAACGAGACACCGAAGCACAACGCGTCCTCGATCTCGGCCGCGACCACGCGCTCGTAGTCGGGAACAGCCGCGGCGTCGATCACCTTGACGGCGAAGCCGTTCTCCAGGAGCGTGGACGCAAGCGACAGCAGCGACACCGGCGCGCCCAGCGGAGGTCCGTCGTACGGCGGAAAGAAGAGTACGACCTTGTTTCTCATGGGCAACTCGGCTGCGCGGCCGGCTCCATCAGCTTGGCGTCCACCTTCGGCTTCGGCAGGGTGACCAGGCGTTTGAGCTTACGATTGATCCACAACTCGACCGGCAATGCGTACACGTCGTGGTCGAGCCGCCAGCGCGCCGGATAACTGGTCATGCGCTGCATGGCGCGCGGCAGCCAGCCTCCGCGATCGGCGGCGATGGGCGCGCGATCGAAGGCGATGCGCAGGTAGTCGCGCATGACCTGTACCCGCTGGTGATCCTTGCCGCTGAGCCAGGGCAGAACCGTGTAGCGCGGGAAGTAGTCGATCCAGCCCTCCAGCGATTCCGGGACGTGGATTCCCAGTTCGCGGGCGCGGGTGAAAATCGGCGAGCCGGGATAGGGAGTGAAGATGTTGGTCCAGAACTCCGCCCCGGGGAAGCGGCGGCACATGTCCATCATGAAGCGGATGGTTTCGCGGCGCTCCTTCTCGCCCTCGCCGGGGAAGCCGAAGATGATGTTGAACGAAGGAATGACCTCGGCGGCGATGCAGCGGGCCGTGGACTCGTAAATGTCCTCCAGGTTCTGGAAGCCCTTGTTCATGAATTTCATGACCGCGGGCGAGGCCGTTTCGATGCCTTGGCAGATCTGGTGCAGGCCGGAGCGGCGCAGCAGCCGCAGTTCGTCGACGGCGAGGCGCGCCGTCAGATTGGTTGTGGCCTGCACGCTCCACTTGAAAGTTGCGCCGGCGCGAATCAGCCCTTCGGCGATCTGCAAGGCGCGCTCCAGGTCCACCAGGAAGTTGTCGTCGGCCATCCACAGCAGCTCGAGGCGGTACCGGCGGGTCAACTCCATGGTTTCCGCAACCACCTGCTCGACCGGCAACGAATTCCACTTGCGCCCGTAGACGCCCGCGTTGGTGCAGTAGGCACAGTTGAAGGGGCAGGCAAAGCTGGAGACGTACATCGCCCAGCGCCGGCCGCAGACGCGCTCGTAGGCGTCGAAGTCGGCGAGCTGATACGACTTGGGCGGCACCTCGACGATGCGCTTGAGCGCCCGCTGCGGAGTCAGGTGCGGGACGCCGTCGCGTTTGAACCCGATGCCCGCCACATCGTCCAGCTCTTCCCCGGCGTGGAGCCGCTGTGCGACCTCCAGCATGCTGTCCTCGCCCTGGCCGCGGACGATGATGTCGACGTAGTCGGCAGCCAGCGTCTGTTCCGGCAGCAGCGACGGATGCCAGCCGCCGAGAATGATGGGGAAATCCGGGTTCCAGCGGCGGACGGCGCGCGCCAGCTCCACCGTTTCGCGAATCATCGGGCCGGTCACCACCGAGATGCCGAGGCAGAGCGCGTCGCGCAGCTCTTCCAGCACGCGCTGCTTGTAGTTCGGAGTAATAGTGGAATCGATCAGGACGACGGAGAACCCGGCCTGCAGCAGCGGAGTCGCGATGGCGAGCAAGCCCAGCGGCGCCGTGGCCTCGATGCTGGCAAAGGAGGGAACGAAGAATACGATTTTCTTCGAGCGCCTCACGGACATCGCCTCACCCCCGCAATGGCACGCCCCACTCGCGCGCCGTAATGACCCAAAGAGCTACTCGCGTTCGCGAGGTTACAGAGTCTGGCCGGCAAACGACCGCGGGCCGCCGGCCAGCGCGCTCTGGAAGAAGCGGTCCACCTCCGCGGCGGCGGCGTTCGGCTCCGCTGCGAAACTGGCCAGGAACGCACTCCGCTTCGCGAGATCGCCGGCCGCCCTCTCCAGCAGCGCGTCATATCCGGTGAAGCACTCGGGAAGATCCTGAAAGTCCTGCTGGAAGCGGTGCAGCGCGTCGGCGGCAGAAAGCGGATAAACGCGGAATCCGCCGCCTTCGGTCCGATCGAGAAAGAGCAGCAGTCGCGGCTCGCACGACCGAGCGGTGCGCAAGCCCGCGGCCTCGACGTCGAACTCGTAGGCCAACTCGCCGTTCAGAGT